>NZ_JBFAOO010000006.1:0-84711 GCF_040675265.1 Microbispora sp. NPDC049633 | reverse complement strand
GCCGGCCAGCGGGGCGTTGTGGCCCGCCGCCCGGCCTCGGGCCGGCCCGGGCCGACTGGCGTGCGCTTTTCCTTTAGGCCGGCCAGCGGGGCGTAGTGGCCCGCCTCAAGGAAACGCGCCCGCGCGGCCACCATGGCGGGCGTGTCGGCCGTGCCTGCCGGGCGGGTGAGCATGTTCACGTATCCCTGCCGCGCCACGTCGAAGGAGTGGCCGCGCGCGCACCTGACCGACCCGTCGGCCAGATGGATCGCCGTCCCGCAGGCCGGGCAGACGAGATGGTCGATGACATCGGCGAGCACCCGTCCATCATCCACCCCAAGCGGAGTGCGAACCGGTGACAAGTCGTCTGCAGGAGTACGGCAAGCCACCGGAGTTCCCATGGACACGCAAGGAGCTTTTCGAAGGGGGAGACCAAGATGACCCGCACCCGCCGCCGCTGCCCGCGCTGCCGTACCGAGCTCGACGAGGGCCCGATCCTCTACCGCTGCGCCCACTGCGAGCGCGCCGTCTACGCCGCCGACCTCGACGTCGACTACATCCCGATCGCGGCCGCCGCCCGCTGACCGACACTCGGCCTCTATGGTGGTGTGATGCCGCATGAGCCGAGAATCGTGTCCGGTGTCGAGATCGTCCCGCTCTGCGATGCCGTCGGCCCGATGAAGGAACCGGTCCGCAAACCGCTGCCCGAGATGTTTCCCGGTGCCACGTTCGCCCCCCACGAGGAGTGGGTGCTGCACTTCCACTGCTACCTGCTGCGCGCGGCGGGCCGTACGGTCCTGGTGGACACCGGGATCGGCGGCGCGCACTCGCTCGCGACCTGGGCGCCGCTGCCCGGGCGCATCGGCGCGGAACTGGCCGCCGCCGGGGCCGCGCCGGCGGACGTGGACGTGGTCGTGCTGACCCATCTGCACAGCGACCACGCGGGCGGCGCGGTCGTGGAGGGCGTTCCCGCCTTCGTCAACGCCCGTTACGTGCTGCAGAGGTCGGAGGTCGAGTGGGCCTCCGCCCCGGTCCGCGAACTGATCGTCGATCCCCTGCGGGACAGGCTGGAGGTCGTGGACGGCGACGCCGAACTCGTGCCGGGGGTCCGGGTGCTGCACGCGCCGGGCCACACGCCGGGCCACCAGTGTGTCGAGGCAGGGGATGTGGTCATGAGCGGCGACGCCGTGCTCCACCCGGTCCAGCTCGCCGATCCCGCGATCCCCTACGTGTACGACGAGGACACCGATCTCGCCGTACGGACGCGCGAGGACATCCTCGCCCGGGCCGCCGTCCTCGCCCCCTCCCACTTCCCCGACCCCTTCGTGTACCTGAAGTAATCGGTACGATCCCCGGCTTCACCGAAGCGGAGGACGTGGAGAGCGGCCGCGACAGCCGGGAGTCGAACGCCCTCTGAGAAGACGGGCTCCGGTCAGGCGGGGACCGGGGCCGGGACGGGGGTGGGGTCAACGGCGGCGCGGCGGCGGGCGCGGGTCCTGTACCGGACGACCTGTACGGCCCCGAGCAGCCAGATCGGATACTGCACGGCGAACGCCCAGCGGAAGTCGTTCTGCAGGTCCATGACGACCCCGACGAGCGCGATCAGTGACATCGAGGTGGCGAAGCCGCCGCCGTTGACGATGCCGGTGGCGACGCCGATACGCTCGGCCGGGTTGAACGTGCGGGCGTAGTCGAAGCCGATGACCGAGCCCGGCCCGTTCGTCGCGAGGGCCAGCATGAGCAGCCCGAGCGTCCACAGCGGGGCATGACCGCCGGGCCACAGCAGGACGAGCGACCACGCGCCGGCCGTGACGCCGATGACCGTGAGCACCATCCACGAGCGGCGCAGCGGGAAACGTCCGGCCAGATAACCGAGCAGCGGCCCGCAGGCCATCGCGAGCAGCGTCAGCGCGGTCAGCAGCACCCCGGCCGTACGCGGGGACAGGCCCTGCCCCTGCACGAGGAAGGGGTAGCCCCACAGCATCGTGAAGGCCGCGGACGAGCACTGAGTGGCGGCGTGGGTCCACATCCCGAGGCGGGTGCCCGGCTCGGCCCACGCCGCCCGCACTCCGGACGCCGCCGGTGCGTGCTCGGGCCTGCGGTCGCGGAGCCCGGCGGCGACGACGGCCAGCGCCACCACTCCCAGGCCCGCCGCCGAAAGGAAGGTCGGCGTCCAGCCGTACGCGTGCAGTGAGCTGATCAGCGGCACGGCCGACACGACCGCGCCGAACTGGCCGATGATGCCGGTGAGCTGCACGAGCAGCGGATTGCGGCGGGGCGGGAACCAGACGCTGACCACCCGGATCACGCTGATGAACGTCATCGCGTCGCCGCAGCCGACCAGCACCCTTCCGGCGGCGGCCGACGCCAGGCCGGTGGAGACGGCGAACAGGAGCTGGCCGAGGGCCATGACCGCCGCGCCGGCGAGCAGCATGCGCTTGGACCCCAGGCGGTCGACCAGGACGCCGACGGGGATCTGCATGGCCGCGTAGACGAGCAGTTGCAGCATCGCGAGCGTCGACAGCGCCGCCGATCCGACCCCGAACCTCGTCGCCGCGTCGATCCCCGTCACGCCGAGCGACTGCCGGTGGAAGACCGCGACCATGTACGCGAGCACACCGGCGGTCCAGTAGATCAGAGGTTTACGACTGTTCTCGCCCGTCTGCACCACGTGCATGCATTTTACCGATATGTACTTCTTGCCCCTTGGCTGCCCCTATCCCGGGGAACGGCATGTGGCAGACGGAGCTGGCCGGGCGATTACCTCTTGCGCTTGGACGGGCGGCGCCCGCCCGGCTTGCCGCCGCCGAAGAACGCCTTCACGCGCTCTCTGATGCTCTTCTGCTCCCCGCTGAGCCGGTTGGATGGCTCCTTGGCGAGCCAGGACAGGTTCTCGATGACCAGGGCCTTCCTCCTGGTCGCCTCGTGCGGTGCGCTGTGCAGGGACACCAGCCTCCAAGCGAGCCAGGTGGTGGTCGTGTGCTTCTTGCCGAACGCCCGCTCGCTGAGGATGAGGGCCGTCCCGAGCAGAGAGTGCGCTCGTGCTGCCTCGCCCAGTTCCCACAGAGTGGTGGCAAGGTTCGCCATCGCGCGGAGCGTGTCCGGGTGGTGGTCGCCGAGGAGTTGGCGGCGGGCGTCGAGGACCTGTTGGTTGAGGGTGCGTGCCTGGTCGAGGTGACCTTGTGAGTGGAGGGTGGCGGCGAGGTTGGCCATCGCGCTGAGGGTGTCGGGGTGGTGGTCGCCGAGGAGTTGGCGGCGGGCGTCGAGGACCTGTTGTTTGAGGGTGTGTGCCTGGTCGAGGTGACCTTGTGAGTGGAGGGTGGCGGCGAGGTTGGCCATCGCGCTGAGGGTGTCGGGGTGGTGGTCGCCGAGGAGTTGGCGGCGGGCGTCGAGGACCTGTTCCTCGAGGGTGCGTGCCTGGTCGAGGTGACCTTGTGAGTAGAGGGTGTAGGCGAGGCCTGCCATCGCGTCGAGGGTGTGAGGGTGGTGGTCGCCGAGGAGCCGGCGGCGGGCGTCGAGGACCTGCTCGTTGAGGGTGCGTGCATGGTGGAGTTCACCCTGGTCGCGCAGGGTGCCGGCGAGGCTGGCCATCGCGTCGAGCGTTTGGGGGTGGTGGTCGCCGAGGAGTTGGCGGCGGGCGTCGAGGACCTGTTCCTCGAGGGTGCGTGCCTGGTCGAGATGTCCTTGTGAGTAGAGGGTGTAGGCGAGGCCTGCCATCGCGGTGAAGGTGTGGGGGTGGTGGTCGCCGAGGAGTTGGTGGCGGGCGTCGAGGACCTGTTGTTTGAGGGTGTGTGCCTGGTCGAGGTGTCCCTGCGAGTGGAGAGTGTCGGCGCGGTTGGCCATCGCCGTGAGGGTGTCGGGGTGTTCGTCGCCAAGGAAGCGGCGGCGGGCGTCCAGCACCTGCTCTTCCAGGATTCGAGCCTCTTCGTACTGTCCGGCGTCGGACAGGAGGGTCGCCTGATAGGCGACGGCGGTGATGGTTTCGAGGTCGTCCCCACCGAGCGTCACGGTGAACTCTTGGACAAGGTGGTCCTGCAGTCGCTTGGCCTGTGTCAGGTGACCTTGGCGATAAAGTGCCTCCACCAGGTCCCGGCCGGCACGGAGGGTGTCGATGTGGTCAGGCCCGAGCGTGCGGACTCGGGCCTCGTACACTCTCTCCTGGGTTTTCAAAGCCGCGGCGAACCGGCCCTGCGCCACCTGGAGCAGACCGTGGGTGTTGCGGCAGCGGAGATACTCCACTGCAGTCTCCGGGAGCCGCCCTGCCACGGTCAGGGCCTCTTCGAGTATCGCCTCGGAATGGCCTAAACGGCCCCGCTCCAGTAAATATCGGGCGACCCGGTCCAGAAGGTCGACCGTTTCCGCCGGTGCGACACCGAGCCGTATGGCGTGCTGTGCGGCGGCGACGGAATGGGCGAGCATCGTCTCGCAGTCGGGCCATGAGTCCGGGTGACGTACGTCGTCGGGGAAGGCCACGGCGACGGTGGCCAGCGCGATCCCCGCCCAGCGCGGTTCCTCCTCGCCGAGTTCGGCCCGGGTGACCGCTTGCACGATGCGGTGAATGGACAGCAGACCGTCTTCGGTGTCGGCCAGCGAGTATTGACCCATGGCCCGCGTCACATCGTGGCGGCGTAAGGGGTCGGTGAGGGCCTCGGCGAGGTCGGCGGGCATGTCCGGCACCGGGGCGAGCCGGGACAGCGGGATGGCCTCGGCCCCGAGGAACGCGGCGAGGCGAAGCAGGGCGACCGCGGCGACGGACTGGGACGCCAGCCGTTCGAAGGACACCCGCCAGGTCGAGGCGATCGTCGTCTCGTTGTCCCCGGCCCGGCCCCGCGTGAACAGTTCCGGCGACTGCCGCTGCAACTGGGCGAGGTAGTCGGCCGCCGACATGCCCTCGGCGATGACGCCGGCCGCCTGGGCCAGCGCGAGAGGCAGGCCGCCCAGGGCCTCCGCCAGTTCTCGCGCCGTGTCCGTGTTGGTGACCTTGCCCTTCCGCTGTAGGTATTCCACAGCGGCCGCGGTCGGCAGGACCTCCAGGTGCCGCGTCTCCGCATGCCGCCAATTGCGCAACTGGGAAGTGATCAGCACGTGGCCGGTGATCCGGTCCGGGAGGAGCGGGAAAATCTGCTCCGGGTCCTCGGCGTTGTCGAAGATCAGCAACCAGTCGCGGCGGCGGTGGAGCGTCTGACGGAGCGCCGGGATCGCCTGGTCGTCCTGGTCGAACGGCAGGCCCAGTTTCTTGGCGAGCTCCGCGTAGTCCCCGCGCAGGGTCGTCGGGTCCTCGGCCCGCACCCACCACACCACGTCGTAGCCGTTGCCGTACCGAAAGGCGTACTGGATGGCGAGCTGGGTCTTGCCCAGGCCGCCAAGTCCGGTGATCGCCTGGATGGCGGAGGCCGGGCGGTTCGCGCGGAACGCGCGGTAGAGGTCCGTGAGCTCGTCGTCACGCCCGACGAAATCCGGGTTCGGACGCTGCCCGCGCAGCTGCCACGCCTCCGGGTCGGCGGCGGGAAACCGCACACGCTTCCCGGCTGCCTTGGGAAAGCCTCCGCTCGCCACGCGTTCGGCGCGTTCGGCCACTCCGGCCAGCAGGCGCCGCCGGGCCTCGTCCCCGCCGTCCTCGCGGCTCACGTCGCGCAGGTCGATCGGCACGTACGCGGCCAGTAGCGGCGGCCTCTCGCATTCGGCCAGGAGGACGGGGATGAGAGCCCGGTCCTTGCCCTCCACCTCCTGAAGCTGCGCGGCGGCCCGTGCGGCCGCTTGGACGGCCTCGTCGGCTTCCGACAGCAGGCAGAGCGTGTGGCGGCTCTTGGCCAGGGCCTCGTCGAGCTTCGCGAGCAGGTTGTGCCCAGGCCGGAAGTCCCACGACTTGAGGACCACGCCGTAGCCGGCGCCTTCCAGCTCCGCTCCGATCCACTCCGCCCACTGGACATCGGCGTCCGCGTGACAGACGAAGAAGTCCGCGGTGTAGTCGTCGAGACTCACCGGCGTGCGCCGCCGGGGAATCCGGGAACGCGCGGGGTCCGGGCGATCGAGGGGGAGACCCCGGCCAGGAGCCGGTCCCGCGCCTCGGCCTCCTCGACTTCCACCAGATCGATGTAGACCAGCGGTCCGAGCAACGGGGTGACATCGCATTCGGCCACCCGCACCGGTATGAATCCACGTTCTTTGCCGAGCAGCGTCTGACGATAGGCCGCGGTCCATTCGGCCTGGGTGAACATGGAGCTCAGGTAATGGGGAGAAAGCACGCCCAGAACGTGGCGGCAGCCGGACAACGCCTTGTCCATTCCCGCCATGAAGTTGTCCCCGGGCCGGAAGTCCCAGGCCTGGATGGTCGTGGTGTAGCCGGCGTCCTCAAGGGTCCGCGCGATCCAGGTCGCCCAGGTTTCGTCCTTGCCGTTATAGGTGACGAAGAAGTCCTTTTCCTTGTTTTCGGTCGGGTCGTTCTTCGTCATGACGCCTCCGTCGCTGCCCTGATACCAAGCGCCCCCGTCGCCGGTAACTTACCGGGAATTTCGCGCGAGAACGGTCCACACGAAAGAGCCCGATGAACGGCGATGCGCCGGAACGGCAGGATCACCGTTCCGGCGCTTGCGGGCCGGAGTGTCAGACGAGGGCGGGAACCCGCTCCTCGGGGGCCTCCTCGGGCTCGTCGTCGCCGTGCGACAACCGGGGCAGCCAGTCGAGCCAGCGCGGCAGGTACCAGTTCCAGTCGCCGAGCAGCTTCATCGTCGCGGGCAGCAGCACCGCGCGCACGATCGTCGCGTCGATGAGCACGGCGGCCGCCAGGCCGACGCCCAGTTGCATGAACGTCAGCAGCGACAGCGTGGCGAACGTCGCGAACACCGCCACCATGATGAGCGCGGCGCTGGTCACCACGGCCGCCGTGCTCCTGATCCCGAACGACACGGCGTCCTCGGTGCTCATGCCCTTGTCGTACGCCTCCCTGATCCGGCTGAGGATGAAGACGTGGTAGTCCATCGACAGCCCGAAGAGGATCACGAACAGGAACAGCGGCAGCCAGTTGGTGATCGTGCCCGTCGACTGGAAGCCCAGCAGGCTCTCGCCGTACCCCTTCTGGAAGACGAGCACGAGCACGCCGTACGCCGCGGCGACGGACAGCAGGTTGAGCACGATGGCCTTGACCGCCACGACCACCGAGCGGAACGAGACCAGCAGCAGCACGAACGCGAGCAGCAGCACGAACCCGAACACCAGCGGGATGCGGCGGGTGAGCTGCTCGTTGAAGTCCATCGAGCCGGCCGTGTTGCCGGTGACGTGAGCGCCGGGCAGCGTGGCCGGGAGGACCTTCTCCCGCAGGGTGCGGATCGCGTGCTCGGAGACCTCGTCCGCGCCGGTGCCCTTGATGCCGATGCTGATTCTCGCGACCGTCTTGTCCGGGTTGACGGCGACGGCGAAGGGCTCGTTGGCCTCGCCCGTGGCCAGCGCCTGCCGCTTGAAGTCCTCGATCTTCGCGGTGAACGCCGGCGTCGTCACGTCGGCCGCCTTGACCACGACCACCGCCGGCTCGTTGCCGCCGGGGAACGCCTTGTCGATCCGCTTGAACGTCTCGGCGATCTGGTAGTCGCCCTGGAGGTCGTCGATGGTCTGGGTGCCGGTCTTCAGGCCGAAGGCCGGGATGGCCAGGGCGGCGAGCAGCCCGCCCGCGAGGACGACGGAGATGAGCGGGTGCCGCAACACCGGCCGCAGGATCGCGCCCCACACGCGGCTCTCACCGCCGCGCACCCCGAGGATCCGCCGCCAGGTGAGCCGGCCGCCGCTGAGGACGCGCGCCGTGCCGTGGATCAGCCGCGCGTCGATCTTGTCGCCGATCAGTGAGAGCAGCGCGGGCAGCACGGTCAGCGAACCCACGACGGCCGTGAGCACCACGAGGATCGTGCCCTCGGCGAAGCCCATGAAGATGCCGTTGCCGGTGAGGAACATGCCCGCCATGGCCACGATGACGGTGATGCCGGAGATCAGCACGGCGCGTCCCGACGTGGCCGCGGCGATCTCGATGGACCGTTTCTTGTCGCGGCCCTTCGCCCGCTCCTCCCTCTCGCGCATGATGTAGAAGAGCGAGTAGTCGACGCCGACGGCCAGGCCGATCAGCAGCATGACGTTGGTGGTGGCCGAGTCGACGTGCAGAAGATGGCTGGTGAAGGCCAGCAGGCCGGTGGCCGCGAAGATCGCCGTCATCGCCAGCGCGACCGGGACGACCGCCGCCAGGAGCGCGCCGAACGCCGCGAGCAGGATGCCGATCGTGATGGGCAGCGAGAGCTGCTCGGCGCGGACGAAGTCCGCGTCGACCGCCTCGCCGATCAGTTTCTCGGAGCTGGCGGCGCCGGCTTCCTCCACGCGCAGGTCAGGGTGCGCCCCCTGCACCCTGGCCACCGCGTCGAGCACGGGCTGGACCCGTTCCTCCGCCGTGCCGCCGTCGCCCTTCATGTCGAACTGGACCAGCGTCGTCCGCCGGTCCCGCGTCACCGGCGAGGGCTCCTTGTCGTACGGCGTGCGCACGTGCTCGACCTGGCCGGTGGCCTCGACGGCCTTCTTGACGTCCTCGACGGCCCGGCGGAAGGCCGGGTCCGTCACCGTCAGCGTCCCCGTACGCGACTGGACCAGCACCACCTCGCCGGCCACGTTCGGGAACCTGGCGCCGTCGAGGATCTGCCCGGCCTGGCGCGAGTCGCCGTTAGCGGACTCGTAGCCGCGCATCTCGGTGGTGCCCACGGCGTTGCCCCCGACCGTCGCGACGGCGACGAAGGCGACCCAGATGAGCAGCGCCCACCACCGATGGCGTGCGCTCCAGCCGCCGATGGTGGCGGCGATGTTCCTGCGGCGTCCCATGACCTCCCCTTTTACGTCCGCTTCGACGGTAGGAAACGATCAAGGGCGGCACATCGGACCCGGAGACCAGATCGCGCGTACTGCCCGGGGCGTACGGCCCTCATCCCCGCGATCTAGGGGACATCCCCGACTAGGCTCAGGGCATGAGATCGGAGCTGCGATGATCCCCGCGGACGCCTTCTACGCGGGGCTGTTCAAGGTGGCCGCCGCGGCGGCCGGTTTCATCACCGACTCCTCGGACCGGGTCCTGCTCGTCAAGCCGGGCTACCGCGACCACTGGGGCTGGCCGGGCGGCCACGTCGACGAGGGCGAGTCACCCGAGGCGGCCTGCGGCCGGGAGCTGGCCGAGGAGCTGGGCCTCACCCGGCCGGTGGGCCGCCTGCTCGTGGTCCAGTGGGTGCCGCCGCTGGACGACCGGCCGATCCCGCTGGTGCACTTCCTGTTCGACTGCGGGACGTTTCAGGACGGCACGGGCGTGGTCCTGCAGCAGGAGGAGCTGGACGACTACGGGTTCTTCACCGCGGACCAGGCCGTTTCCCTCATGCCGGCCTATCTGGTGGCCCGGCTGACGGCCGCCCAGCGGGCCCGCGACACCGGCGAAACCGTCTACCTCCCTGCCGCCGTCGCCGAATAGTTTCCCGTCCTCGTGGAATGTGGTGGACGAACGCGCCATCACGAACGCGAGTGACCGAACGGGACGGTGAGGCATGGACGACGCTGAGCTCGGCAAGGAACTCGAGGAGGTGGACGCCCAGATCGAGCGTCTGCGCAAGCAGGCCGCGCAGATGCGCGAGGAGATCGGGCAGAGCTGGGACGCGCCGACGGACATGGCGGAGAGATCCACGCTGCTGACCAACGTCGAGCAGCAGGAGGCGCTCATCGACGACCTGCAGGTCAGGCGGGAGCAGATCCTGCGGCGGATGAAGGGCTGAGCTCCACCGGGGCGCTCCGGCAGGTCCGGGGCGTGGTTTGTACGGTGGTATGTGCCACAGCGTCGTGGCGCACCGGACGACGGGGGCGGCGTGGGCTCATGACCGCTATGCGAACTAGGGGTGCCGGAGGGGAACCGGCCGGGCTGCCCGCCGAGGTGACCAGCTTCGTCGGGCGCCGGCACGAGCTGGCCGAGCTCAAACGCCTGCTGGGGACCTCGCACGTGGTCACCGTGGTCGGGGCGGGCGGGGTGGGCAAGACCCGCCTCGCGCTGCGGGCGGCCGAGGAGGTCCGCAGGAGCTTCCCCGGTGGCGTACGGCTGGTCGAGCTGGCCGCGCTTGAAGATCCCGCTCTGCTCGTGCAGGCCGTGGGCGAGGCGCTGTCGGTCACCGACTACTCGGCCCGCCCGCCGCTGGACGCGCTGGTCGAACGCCTGCGGGACCGGCAGACCCTGATCGTGCTGGACACCTGCGAGCACGTCCTCGCACAGTGCGCGATGCTCGTGGACACGCTGGTCCGCACGCTTCCCGGCCTTCGTGTCCTCGCCACGAGCCGGCAGGCGCTCGGCATCGACGGCGAGCGGATCGTCGAGCTGGCGCCGCTGTCGACGCCCGCGCCCGACGGCGACTCCGCGGTGCCGCTCGCCGAGTCGGACGCGGTCCGTCTGTTCGCCGAGAGGGCCGCGGCGGTGGTGCCCGAGTTCGAGGTGACCGAGGAGAACGAGGAGGTGGTGGCCGAGATCTGCCGCCGGCTGGACGGCCTGCCCCTGGCGATCGAGATGGCCGTCGTACGGCTGCGCGCCCTGTCGGTGCGGCAGGTGCTGGAACGGCTGGACGACCGGTTCCGGCTGCTGACCGGGGGGTCGCGGGCCGCACTGCCCCGGCAGCGTACGCTGCGCGCGCTGTTCGAGTGGAGCTACGAGCTGTGCACCGAGCAGGAACGGCTGATGTGGCAGCGTGTCTCGGTCTTCGCCGGGGGCCTGGACCTGGAGGCCGCCGAGCACGTGTGCGCGGGCGACGGCATCGCGCGTGAGGACGTGCTCGAACTCGTCGCGGGGCTGGTCGACAAGTCGGTGCTGCTGCGGCGGGAGTCCGAGGGGGTGGTCCGCTACCGCCTGCTCGACACCGTCCAGCGGTTCGGCCGTGAGTTGCTGGCCGCGTCCGGGGACGAGGCGACGCTGCACCGGCGGCACCGCGACTACTACCGGAAGATCACGTCACGGGCCTGGGCCGAGTTGTTCGGCGCCGCCCAGCAGGCGTGGGCGGAGCGCCTGCGGCGGGACCACGCCAACCTCCGAAAGGCGCTGGACTGGTCGCTGCGCGAGCCCGGGGAGGCGGAGACGGGCCTGGCGATGACCGCGGAGCTGCTCTACCACTGGAGCGGCTATCACCTGTCGGAGGGGGCCGGCTGGTTCGACCGGAGCCTGGCCGCCGCGACCGAACCCGGCGAGGTGCGCGCCCACGCGCTGTGGGCGGGCGCCTGGATCGCCCTGCTCCGGGACGACCACGCCACCGCGCTCGCACGGCTGGAGGAGGCCACGGCGATCGCCGAGCGGCTCGGGCTGCGGGTGACGCGCGGCTACATCGCGTTCCTGTCGGGCATGGCGGCGGTCTGCGGGGGCGACCTGGAGACCGGCATGCGGCGGTACGAAGAGGCCGCGGCCGCCCACCGCACCGTCGGCAACCCCATCGGCCTCGCGCTGTCCATCAACCGGCTCGCCCTGGCCAACGCGTTCCTGGGCCGCCCGGCCGCCCGCGACCTCGCCGAGGAGTGCATCGCCCTGTGCGACCTGTACGGCGAGGGCTGGCACCGGGCGTACGCGCTGCTGGCGCTGGCGATCGACGCCTGGCGCAGGGGCGACATGCGCGCGGCCTGCGAGATGAACAACGAGAGCCTGCGCTACATCACGGCCGTGGGCGACCAGCTCGGCATGGGGATGAACCTGGAGGTCCACGCCTGGTTCGCCGCGGACGAGCACAGGTACGAGCGGGCGGCCCGGCTGCTCGGCGTCGTGCAGACCTCCTGGCGGGCCGCCGGCGCGCGGCTGGGGGAGTTCCGCTACATGAGCGGCTGTCACGACGACTGCGTCGCGGCCGCGCGCGAGGCGCTGGGCGAGCGCGACTTCCAGGCCGAGACGGCCCGGGGCGCGGCCCTGACGCGGGACGAGGCCCTGGCCTACGCGCTGCGGGAACGCACACCCGCCGCCCGCGAGCCCGCGCCGTTCGAGGGCCGGATCACACCGCTCACGCGCCGGGAGACGGAGATCGCGCACCTCGTCGCCGAGGGACTGAGCAACAAGGACATCGCCGGCCGGCTGGTCATCTCCCAGCGCACCGCGGAGGGCCACATCGAGCACATCCTCGACAAGCTCGGGTTCAAGTCCCGTGCCCAGGTGGCCGCCTGGATCAAGGAGCGGTTGAGCGAACGGCCCGACGGCCCGGCCGCGGACAGGGCGGACGGCGCGGACGGGCCGGTCAGCGAAGGGCGTACGCCGGCAACTCGAACCACATGATCTTGCCGCGGCGGGTGCGCTGCGCGCCCCAGCAGCAGGCCAGCGAGTCGAGCAGCAGCAGGCCGCGGCCGTTCTCGTCACCGGCGCAGGGCCGGGCCACCTCGGGGAGCGCGCCGTCGCAGTCCTCCACCTCGCAGCGCAGCAGCCCCTCGACGGCCGACAGCCGTACGACGAGGTCGCCGCAGCAGGTGTGGCAGAGCACGTTGGTGACCAGCTCGCTCACCAGCAACTCCACCGTGTCGGACAGCTTTTCCATATCCCACGTGCGCAGACGCTCGCGGGTCAGCCGCCGGGCCCGCCCGACGGAGGCGGGATGGGCGGGCAGCCGCCAGGAGGCCTCGTCGACGTCGGGCTCGTCCACGAGCTGGATCGTGAGGTCGCCGACGCGCTGCCGCAGCGTCTCCAAGCGGTGTCGGACCGAGGAGTGCCGGCGCTGCCGCGCGGCGGGCACGTCGCCCCCGTGCGCGAGTGACCGTGATTCGTCCCGGACGGGGGAGTAGAGCATGGTCATGACTTCTCCTCGCCTTCGGCTCGGAGTTCGAAGATGCGGGAGGCGCTCGATTCGGCACCTCGCCAGACGCTGTGCTGCCTGGTTCGCGCGCTCATGCGGCACACCCCAGTGAGGCGCGGGCCGGGATGCTGCGACCGTCCGGCATGAGCTCGCCGCTGTCGTCGAAGAGCACCACGCCGTTGCAGAGCAGGCCCCATCCCTGCTCCGGGTGGAAGGCGATCAGACAGGCCGCGTCACGGTCGGGCGCGTCCGCCGGCGGGCAGTGCGGGTGGTGCTGGCACATGATCGGTCCCCCTGGCTCTCATGCACTCTTTGAGACGTTTTCAGACTGCCTTCTCGCTCCTTGGGGTGAGGAGGGGGAAAACACCCGTATCGATACCTGTTCGAGGGATACGTAGGTAGGGGGTGGAGGACAGGTAGAGGGCGGGTAAACCCTCACTCGTGCAGGGAGATCACGTCCCAGGCCCGGCCCGCCCGCGTATGCCCGGTGGGACAGGAGCCGCACCCCTCGTGGGCGAGTCCCGGATGGTCAATAGAGTTACGGCATGAGTCCGAGGATCGCGACCGCCGAGAAGGTGTCCCGTGAGCAGTTGCTCGACTTCGTCCGTGATCGCCACCGGGCGATCCTGATCACGGCGAGACGCGACGGCGGCCCCCAGGCGTCCCCCGTGTCGTGTGGAGTCGACGCCGCGGGCCGCATCGTCGTGTCGACCTACCCCGAACGCGCCAAAACCCGCAACGCCCGCCGCGACCCGCGGGTGAGCGTGGTCGTGCTGTCCGACGACTTCGACGGGCCGTGGGTGCAGGTGGACGGCACCGCCGAGGTGCTCGACCTGCCGGAGGCCCTGGAGCCGCTGGTCGAGTACTACCGGTCGATCTCCGGTGAGCACCCCGACTGGGAGGAGTACCGCGCGGCCATGGTCCGCCAGGGCAAGTCGCTGGTGCGGATCACCCCGACGTCCTGGGGACCGGTCGCCACCGGCGGGTTCCCGCCGCGCCTGGCCTGAGGCACTTGAACGGCGCGCGCCTGTGGCCGTTGTACGCCGCCGGGTTCACCACGGCCTTCGGCGCGCACGGCATCGCGGCGAACCTCGCGGTGACGGATGACGGCGCGGGAGCGTCCCTGCTCCGGCTGGGCGTGCTGCTCGCCCTTTACGACGGCGCCGAGATCGTGCTCAAACCGGCGTTCGGCACGCTGGCCGACCGGATCGGGCCGCGCCCGGTGCTCGTGGGCGGCCTCGTCGCGTTCGTCCTCGCGTCGGGCGCGTACGCGCTGGCGGCCGGGCCGGAGGGCGCCGCGGACACCTGGTGGCTCCTGGCGGCGAGGCTGGGGCAGGGCGCCGCGGCCTCGGCGTTCTCACCCTCGGCGTCCGCGCTGGTCGCGCGCCTGACGCCGGAGAACGCGCGGGGCCGGGCCTTCGGCTCGTACGGCTTCTACAAGAGCATCGGCTACACCCTCGGGCCGCTCCTCGGCGGGGCGGTCGTCGTGGCCGGCGGCCTGGGGTCGCTGTTCGCGGTCATGGCCGTGCTGGCCGCCGTGGTGGCCTGCTGGGCGGCCCTCGCGGTGCCCCGGGTGCCCCCGCTGCCGCGTGCCCGGCAGACCGTGGGCGACCTCGCCAGGCGGCTCGCCGATCCCGGATTCCTGCGGCCGGTGACAGCCCTTGCGGCGGGGACGGCGGCGCTGTCGGCAGGGGTCGGCTTCCTGCCGGTCTCCGGCCGGGCGGACGGGCTCGGGCCCGTCGTGACCGGCGCGGCCGTCTCCCTGCTGGCCGCGTGCGCCGCCGTCGCCCAGCCCCTCGCGGGCCGGGCGCTCGACGCGGGGAGAGTCACCGCGGTCCGCGGCCTGGCCGCCGGGCTGCTGCTCTGCGCGGCGGCCTTCGCGCTCGCGGCCGTCCCGGGCGTGGCTCCGCTGCTCCTCGCGGCGGCGACGGCGGGCGTGGGGATCGGGCTGGTCACCCCGCTCGGGTTCACCGTGCTGGCCGGCGCCACGCCGCCCGAACGCATGGGCCAGACCATGGGGAGCGCCGAGGTGGGCCGGGAGATCGGCGACGCGGGCGGCCCGCTCCTCGTCGGCGCGGTCGCGACCGCGCTGTCCCTGAGCTGGGGTTATCTGCTGCTCGCCGTCGTGCTTGCCGCCAGTGCCGGGTACGCGGGCAGGCGGGGGCGAGAAGCGGCCTGAGTCAGGCTCGTACGGCTGTGCCGCACCCCGCCCGGCGGCGTGCCGCACCGGTCATGCACGGCGAGCCCTTTTCCCGGCGCCGTGGCCAGGAAAATCCGGTATCCACAGGGCGGGGATGCGGTTAGCCTCGGAGGCCGCCACGAGCGCCGGGGCCGTGAACCGGTGCGGACAAGGACGCGCGCGCATGCCCGACCCGCTCACCACACCGGCCGCCGAGCTTCCGGTCCGCCGCCTTGGACCCGAGGACCTGGATGGGTGCCTCGCCCTCAGCCAGGACAGGGCCTGGGCCCGGGAGGAGCGCAAGTGGCTGTTCCTCCTGGAGAACGCCGAGGTCTACGCGATCGACGCGCCGTCGGGAGAGCTGGCGGGCACGGTCACGCTGACCCGGTACGGCACGGCCGCGGCGGGCATCGGCATGATGCTCGTCGCCACCCGGTACGGCGGGCGCGGGCTGGGCCGCCGGCTGATGACGCATGTGCTCGGCACGGCCGGTGACGCGGCCGTCTTCCTCTGGGCCACCGAGCTCGGCCGGCCGCTGTACGAGAAGCTCGGATTCGAGACGCTGGGCGTGACCGAGGCGCGCGTGGGGCGCTTGCGCCCCGGCGGCGACCCCGTTCTGTCGCGGCCGGCCGACCTCGACGCCGATCTCGACGCCCTGCTCGCGCTCGACGCGGAGGTCTTCGGCGCAGACCGGGCCGCGCTGCTGGCGCGGCTGTTCGCCTTCGCCGAGGAGATCAGGGTCGTCGAGGACGAGACGGGGCCGACCGGCTACGCCGTGTCGTGGCGCAGCATGAACACGCTTTTCATCGGGCCGGTGGTCGCGGGCGGCGAGGCGGACGCCCGCGCGCTCGTCACGGACCTCGCCCGGAACGCCGAAGGCCTGGTGCGGATCGAGGTCGAGCGCACCCGGCCGAGCCTGCTGGCCTGGCTCGGCGAGCGGGGCGTGGCACAGGCGTTCTCGACGTCCTTCATGGTCCACGGCGGCAGGGCGCTCCCCGGCGACCGGGCCCGCATGTTCGCTCCGATGATGCTCGCGATGGGCTGAGCTCCTGGCTCACGGGGTCGTTTCTGATCCGGCTCTGATCTGTGCCGCCTACCGTCGCGACAGCCGGTGGGCCACCGGCCGCCCGCGCCCCGGCGGGTCGTGTCGTCGCCGCGGGCGGGTGCCTCGCGAGACGAAGGAGCCGGACATGCGCGATCCCGTCACCCGCGCCACTCACCATGACAGCGGCGGGCCTGCCGGCCACAGCGGGCCTGAGCACGCCGCCGGCGCGTTCCCGCACCTGCTGCTGGAGGCGCTGCGAGGCTCGCCCGGCACTCCCGCCTTCGAAGTGGGCGGCAGGATCGTCTCCAGGGGCGAGCTGCTGGAGCTCATCGGGCGGATGGCCGGCGCGATGCGCGATGCGGGGCTCGGCCCCGGCAAGGGAGTCGCCGTCCGCACCGGGCTGTCACCGGAAGGGTTCGCCGCCCAGATGGCCGCGCACGTGCTGGGCTGCCGAGTCGTGAGCGTGAAGCCCGGGTACACGCCCGGTCAGCTCGCCGACGTCCTCGGCGCGGGGGGCGACGCGGTGGTCCTCGACCGGTCGACGGCGACACCGGACCTGCTCCGCGCTGCCGGGCCGGCCACGCTGCTGTCGCTGGGGCCGGTCCCCGGCGCGGCCGACCTCCTGGCCTACAGCGGCGACGACCGCTTTCCCGCCGTGACGGCACGCCCGGACGACGTGGCCCTGCTGACCTTCACCAGCGGCAGCACGGGCAGGCCGAAGGGCTGCGTGCTCACCTACCGGGCCCTGGCGGCGCACTGGTCCGCACTTCGCGGCTGGTCGTCGACAGCGCCCGGATTCGGCGAGTCCTTCCACCGCTACATGCTCTTCGGCACCCTGTCCAGCCTGGTGGTGCTGGAGTTCCTGGCGCCGTGCCTGCTCGGGGGCGGCACCGCGGTGATTCCCGAGGAGGACGGCCGGCCGCTGTTCCCGTACGCGATCGAGCGGCACCGGATCACCGGCGCGATCGTGACCGTGCCCCGGCTGTGCCAGATGCTCGACCTGCTCCGGGAGGAGCCGGTCGACCTCGGCAGCCTGCGCGCGCTGACGGTCTCCGGGTCGCCCCTCAGCCCGCATCGGCTGCTGGAGGCGCTGGACCGGCTGGGCCCCGTCGTCCACGTCGTGTACGGCGCGACCGAGGCCGGCGCCATCTCCATGCTCACGCCAGAGGAGGGCCGCGACGCGCCCACCTCGGTCGGCCGCCCGCACCCCGGTGTCGAGATCAGCGTGCGCGACGAGGAAGGCCGCCCGGTCGCGACCGGAGACACCGGAGAGATCCACGTGCGCAGCCCGTACCTGATGGCGGGCTACTGGAACCAGCCGGAGGAGGCCCGCGACGTGCTGCGGGACGGCTGGCTGCGCACCCGCGATCTCGGTCACCTCGACGAGGCCGGCCTGCTGCACCTGGCCGGCCGGACCAGGGACGTGATCATGGTGAACGCGATCGTCGTCTACGCCGGTCCAATAGAGCGGGCGCTCGCCGGTCACCCCGACGTGGCCGAGGCGTACGTGACCGGCGCGCCGGACGAGCGGACCGGAGAGGCCGTTCACGCCTTCGTCGTCCCCGCTCCGGGCCGCGCCCCGGACCACGCCGCCCTGGCGGAGCTGGTGCGCGCCGAGCTGGGCGCGGACAGCGTCCCCCGGACGATCACGGCGGTCACCTCCGTGCCGGTCGCGCCGAGCGGGAAACCGGACAAGCGTGCCCTGGTGGAACGGCATCTGTCCTCGGCGCTCTGATACAGCTCTGAGAATCGCCCGCCAACACTGGTGAAACTTCAACCACCCCAGTGAGGGAGGCGTCAGTGCCGGACAACATCCTGGACTACCTGGTGATCGGCGCGGGGCCGGCGGGCCTGCAGATGGGTCACTTCCTGCACCGGGCGGGGCGCGGCTACCGGATTCTCGAGGCGCGCCCGAGCCCGGCGCGTTCTTCCGGACCTTTCCCCGCCATCGGAAACTCATCTCCATCAACAAGAAGCACACCGGATGGGACGACCCGGAGCTCAACCTCCGGATGGACTGGAACTCGCTGCTGTCGGACGACCCCCGTCTCCTGTTCACCCGCTACAGCGACCGTTACTTCCCCGCCGCCGAGGACTTCGTCCGCTACCTGGAGGACTACGTCGCCACGCAGGGCCTGCACGTCACGTACGACGCGCGGGTCGCCGAGGTCGCGCGCCCGGACGTCGAAGGCCCGTTCCTGGTGACCGACGAGTACGGCCGGACGTACCGGGCACGGCGGGTGATCGTCGCTACGGGGGTCTCCCGGCCCAACGTCCCGCCCATCCCCGGCATCGAGACCGCCGAGCAGTACGGCACCCACTCGACCGATCCCGCGGACTACACCGACATGCGGGTGCTCGTCATCGGCAAGGCCAACTCGGCCTTCGAGACCGCCGACAACCTCATCGAGACGGCGGCGGTCGTCCACGTGGCCGGACCGCACCCGGTGCGCCTGGCCTGGCGGACCCACTTCGTCGGGCACCTGCGCGCGGCCAACAACAACTTCCTCGACACCTATCAGCTCAAGTTGCAGAACGCCGTGCTGGACGGCGACGTCAGGCGCATCGAGCGCCGGGCCGACGGCTCCTACCTGGTGACGGTGGCCTTCGTCCGGGCCGACGAGGTCACCAAGGACATCCCGTACGACCGGGTGATCGTCTGCACCGGATTCCGGTTCGACGCCTCCGTGTTCTCGCCCGAATGCCGTCCCGAGCTGACGATCGGGGACAGGTTCCCCGCGCTGACCCCGGCCTACGAGTCGGTCAACGTGCCCGATCTCCACTGCGCCGGGACGATCACCCAGTCGCTCGACTTCAAGCGCGGCACCAACGGGTTCATCCACGGTTTCCGGTACGGCGTCCGCGCCCTGCACCGCATGCTGGAGAACAGGCATCACGGCGTCCCCTGGCCGGGCCGCGACCTCCCCGCCGATCCGGACGCGCTCGCGGCGGCCGTGCTCGAACGGGTCAACCGCAGCTCGGCGCTGTGGCAGCAGTTCGGAGTGCTGGCCGACGTGATCGTCCCGGACGGGCTCGGCGGCATGCGCTATCTGGAGGAGCTGCCGGTCGGCCTGCAGGGCCCGCCGATCGGCGACGCGGGCCACTTCGCGATCACCCTGGAGTACGGCCCGCACCACGACCAGGTCGACCCTTTCGACCTCTCGGTGGGGCGGATCAGGCAGAGCGACGCGGAACGCGCGCACGAGGGCCACTATCTCCACCCGGTCGTACGCCGCTACAGAGGCGGTGTGGTGGAGGCCGTCCACCACGTCACGGAGAACCTGGAGAACGACTGGACCTCGGAAGAGGTGCACCTGCGCCCGCTCCGGGACTTCTTCAAGCGCCAGAGCCTCCCGGTCTCGGCGTGACGGCCGTGCTGCCGACCGTGTTGCCGAGCGTGCGGGACTTCGAGGCGGCGGCCCGCGACCGGCTGGACTCCGCCCGTTACGACTACTTCGCCGCCGGAGCCGGCGACGAGGTCACGCTAAAGGCCAACGAGGCGGCGTTCGCCCGGCTGACGCTGCTGCCGCGGGTCCTGCGCGGCGCGGGGATCCCACGGATCGGGGTCACCTTGCTGGGCAGCCGCGCGGCGACGCCGGTGCTGGTGGCGCCGACCGCGTTCCACCGGCTCGCCCATCCCGAGGGGGAGAAGGCCACGGCCCGCGCGGCGGCCGCCGCGGAGACCATCATGATCGTGAGCATGGCCGCCACGGTCGCCGTCGAGGACGTCGCGGCCGCGGCGCCGGGCGCCACCCTGTGGTTCCAGCTCTACGTGCAGCCCGATATGGCCTTCACCGAGGCGATCGTCCGGCGTGCCGAGAAGGCCGGCTGCGCGGCGCTGGTCGTCACCGCCGACTCCCCCGCCAGGGGACGCCGTGACCGGGATGTGCGCAACGGCTTCGAGGACCTGCCCGAGGGCATGCGCTGCGAGAACCTGCGCGACGGCGACGCCGGGCCGGTGCGGCCGATCGTCATGTCGCCCGCGATCTCCTGGGAGCACGTCGACGCTCTGCGGCGGATGACACGGCTGCCGATCGTGCTCAAGGGCGTCACGCATCCCGCCGACGCGCGTCTCGCCCTGGACCACGGGGTGTCGGCGCTGTACGTCTCCAACCACGGCGGACGGCAGCTCGACACCGTCCCGGCCACCGTCGACCTGCTGCCGGAGATCATGGCCGCCGTCGGCGGGGCCGTACCGGTGCTGGTCGACGGAGGGATCCGGCGCGGCACCGACGTGGTCAAGGCGCTGGCGCTGGGCGCGTCCGCCGTCGCGGTCGGCCGTCCGGTCATCTGGGGCCTGGCGGCGGGCGGCGAGTGCGGCGTCGCCCGTGTGCTCGCGCTGCTGCGGGAAGAGGTCGAGCACGCGCTCACTCTGTGCGGCCTCGCCTCGCTGCACGAACTTGAGCCGGGGCTGGTGCGGCGATGCTGACGGCGATGTGGGCGACGGTGCGGGCGACGGTGTGGCCGACGGTGTGGGTGGCCGCGGCCATCGTCGTGATCAGCCTGCCCCGGTGGCTCCCCGGGCGCGTCGTCGTGCTGCGCGGGTGGGTGTTCACGAGGATCAACGGTGAGGAGAGCATCCCGGTCCCCGGCGACCTGGTCGGCGTGGACCGGTTCAGGGAGGTCTACTCCCACCCGGCGGCCTCCGGCCGGAGCGAAGGCGCCGTCCTGTCCGACCTGTTCTGGTACTGGCTGTCACCGGGGCCCGAGATGCACCAGGAGCACCTGGAGGCGGGGGAACGGTACGACGCCGTCGCCCTGGCCACCCGCCGCATCCTGTCCCTGCCGCGGGCACAGGTGGAGGAGCTCACCCGCCGGTGCGCCGGCCGGGCGCTGGAGGGCGGGCGCGGGATGGTCCGGCTGCGCGACCTGATGATGCCGGCCTGGGCCGAGTTCTCCTACGAGCTCGTCTTCGGCGAGCCCTGCCCGCCGCACGCCCGTGAGCTCATCGTCGGCAACGCGGACGACGTCGTGACCGCGCTCAAGTGCTGCGGCCTGCGGCACATGGACCGGCGCGACCGGCTGACCGCCTATCTCGTCGAGTCGCTGCCGCGGGTGAAGCACGAGCTCCCGGCCGGCCTGACGACCCGGGAGCAGGCGCTGTACCTCCATGGGGCCTTCTTCACCACCGCCGTCGTGCAGATGTCGGAGGCCACGGCCCACGTGCTGATGGCCCTGGCCCGGCATCCGGACGTACAGGACGGGGCGCGGAGCGGCGACGACCGCTACCTCGACCAGGTGATCGCGGAGACGCTGCGGCTCTACCCGCTCTTCGGCATCGCCCACCGTGTCACCAAGGGCGACATCCCCCTGGGCGAGGGGAACGCCATCCCGGCCGGCTCGGTGCTGTGCTTCGACTACCCCGCGTTCCACCGCGCGGGCTTCCCCGATCCCGGGCGCTTCGATCCCGGACGCTTCGCCCCCGGGCACGCCCCGGCCAGGGAGCTCAACCACATCCCGTTCGGCATGCCGGCGAACCGTCCCTGCCCTGCGTGGCGGCTCGCCCCGCTCGCCCTGCGGGTCGCGGTGCGGGAGGTCCTGCGGGCGTACGAGCTCGACTCCACCGCCGCGCACACCCGGTCGCTGCCCAACCGGGGGCCGTGCCTCCTCACCCCGCGGGCCACGCGGCGCGGGCCGGGCCGGCGCCTGACGCTGCTGTCCATGCGCCTGCGGGACGACTGGGAGAACGTCTGGCGCAGCCTCGTTCAGCTCGTCCTCGGCACGTACATGGTGTGGGACGCGCGCCGGCTGCGGCTGTGCGAACGGCACTTCACCGGCGACGCCCGCCCCGAGGGCACGTAGACCACCGGCCGATCCCAGGCCCGACCACGAGCGGAGGCACATGCCATGCCCGTTCCCGCCCTTCTTTCACTAGAGGCGCACACCGCCGACCCCAACCTGGAGCTGGCGCTCAGGGTGCTGCCGGCCCTGGCCGTCATCCTGCTGACCGCGGCGCTGTGCGGCCGGCTCGCGCTCCTCGTGATGCAGCCGCGCGTCGTCGGCGAGATGGTCGCCGGCGTCCTGCTCGGGCCGACGCTCCTCGGCGCGTTGTTCCCCGACGCGCAGGCGGCCCTGTTCCCCGCCGAGGTCAGGCCGGTCCTGTACGTGCTCAGCACCCTCGGCCTGACCCTGTACATGTTCCTGGTCGGGGCCGGGATGGACCACGACGCCCGGGCGCCGGGCGAGCTGCGCAAGGCGGGCGTGCTGGCGGCGTCGGGGATCGGCTCTCCGCTGGTCCTCGGCGGCGCGGCAGGTCTCGTCCTGTGGGACCACCTCTCCCGCCCGGACGTCAGCCGAATCGAGTTCGCCCTGTTCCTCGGGGGAGCGCTGTCGCTGACCGCGTTCCCCATGCTCGCCAGGATCCTGTATGAACGCGGGCTGCAGAACACCCGCATCGGCCGGGTCGCCCTGCTGGCCGCGTCCATCGACGACGCCGTGGCCTGGTGCCTGCTCGCGGCGCTGTCGGCGGCACACCTGGGCGGTGGTTCCGGCGACACGCTGCGCACCATCGCCCTGGCGGGGGTGTTCGCCGCGGTGATGCTCGGGGTGGTCGCTCCGCTGCTGCGCCCCCTGGGCCGCCGCGTCGCGCGCACCGGGCGCCTCGGCGCCGGCGCGGTATACGTGATCGTGCTGGTGCCGCTCACGGCCGGATGGATCACCGACGCGATCGGCGTCTACTCGGTCTTCGGCGGTTTCATCGCCGGGCTGTCCATGCCGCGCGAGCCGGCGTTCCGCGCCGCTCTGCACGGCCGGATGATGGATCTCGTATCGACCCTCCTGCTGCCCGTCTTCTTCGCGTTCTCGGGGCTGAACACCCATCTCGGCGGCATCGCCGGGGGCACCTCGCTCCTGCTGTTCGCGCTGATCCTGGCCCTGGCCTTCTGCGGGAAATACTTCGGCTGCTCGCTGGCGACACGGGCGCTGGGATTCGGCTGGCGCGAATCCTGGGCCATGGGCGCGATGATGAACGCCCGCGGACTGATGATCCTCATCTTCATCAACATCGGCCTGGCGCAGGGCATGATCACGCAGGAGCTCTTCGCGATGCTCGTCCTCGTGGCCGTGCTCACCACCGCGGGGGCCCTGCCGCTGTACAGACTGGCGCTGCCGGAGCGCCACGAGCCGGTGGACGCGAAGAGCGCGGGGAGCCCGGCCACGGTGGGTGCGACGGCGGGGGAAACCGGTTTCAGCTAATTTCACTGCGAGGTCGGACATTCGCAACATAACAGGGCGAGTTTTCCGAAGTAAATTTCGAAGTCTGGATATTTCCAGGTATCGGTGCCACGGTTGTGCGGTGGCACGGACACCGGGGACATCCGAACCGCGCACCCGGCGCCTGCTGCTCGTGGAGGACGACCGCGAGCTGGGAGACATGCTGGCCGAGGTCTTCACCGACCAGGGCTACACGGTCGATCTGGCGCTGGAGGGTCAGCGGGGCCTGCACCTGGCGCTGAGCCGCGGCTACGACGTCATGATCATCGATCGCGGACTGCCCGTGGTCGACGGGCTCGATTTGCTGCGGCGGCTGCGCCGGCAGGCGGTCACCGTGCCGGTGCTGATGCTCACCGCCTTCGGCGCCCTCGCCGACCGGGTGACCGGACTCGACGCGGGCGCGGAGGACTACCTGGTCAAGCCGTTCGAGATCGACGAACTGCTGGCCAGGGTGCGGGCCCTGCACCGCAGGAACCTGGACCAGGCGGCGCTGCTGCCGCTCGGCGCCGGCTGGCTCGACTCCGCGTCCTGCACCGTACGGCTGCCGTCCGGCGAGCAGGTGACGCTGTCAGGCCAGGAGTGCAGGCTGCTGCACGCGCTGGCGGCCCGCCCCCGGCAGGTGCACACGCGCACCTCGCTGCGGCAGCGGGTCTTCGACGGCGCGAGGACCGAGTCGATCGTGGACACCTACGTCTACTACCTGCGCACCAAGCTGGGGCCCGGCGTCGTCCGTACCGTGCGGGGCGTGGGGTACCGCTTGGGTGAGCTGTGAAGACGACACCGTCCTTCGACCCGGAGCGGCGCCTGCTGACCCGGACCCGCCGCCGGATCACCGCGCAGGTGGCGGCCGTGTTCTCACTGGCGGTCGCCCTCCTGGGCGCGCTGGTGTACAACGTCGTGGCCGACCAGCAGGACGCGACCGCCCGGCGCGACCTGGCCGTGGCCGCGATGTCGGCGCCGATGGACCACCCGCCGCCCTGCGTATGGCTGTTCGAACTGCGGGCGGGCACCGTGCGGAGCTCCCCGGGGGCGCCCGAGGGCCTGCCGGTGCGCGACACACTGGACCGGGTCGCCGCCGACGGCCGCACCCGGGTCGACGTCGTGGAGGTCGGCGGAGGTACGTACCTGGTCCGTACGCAGCGGCGCGGCGACGTGCCCCTGCAGGCGGTGATGGACCTGTACTACCCCGTCACCGAGCGGCAGCGGCTGCTGCGCACGCTCTGCGCCGCCGAGGTGGCGGCGCTGCTCGCGGCGTTGCTGATCGGCCAGGTCCTCGCCGACCGTGCGATCGCCCCGCTGGGCGAGGCCCTGGATCGGCAGCGCCGGTTCACCGCCGACGTCAGCCACGAACTGCGCAGCCCGCTGACCCGGCTGCACGTCCGCGCGCAGCTCGCCGCCCGGCGCCTGCGGCGGGAGCCCGATCCTCTCCTCGTCGTGGGCGACGTCGACCGTCTGGTGACCGGCATCGGGCAACTGGGCGAGGTGATCGAGGATCTGTTGCTGTCGACCCAGCTCAGGCAGCGCCGCCGGCCGTTCGGGCCCGCGGACCTGGCCGCCCTGGCGGAGGAGTCGGCCGAGGCCGAGGCGGTCCGCGCCGGGCAGCGCGGGGTGACGATCGACCTGCGGCGGGACCTGGGCGATCATCTCGTGTGCGGAGCGCCGTCCGCGCTGCGCCGGGTGATCTCCGCGCTCCTCGACAACGCGCTCCGCCACACCTCCGCGGGCGGCCACATCTGGGTGACCGTGCGTTCGACTCCGCAGATCGTTCAGCTCAGTGTGCGGGACGACGGCGTGGGGCTGGACCCGCGTGACGGCGAGCGCGTGCTGGCCAGACATGTGGGCGCGCCCCACGCCGGAGGGCTCGGCATCGGCCTGGCTCTCGTGAGCGAGGTGATGGACGCGCACGGCGGCACGATCGACGTGGACGGCCGGCCGGGAGCCGGAGCCACCTTCACGATCTCTCTTCCCCGGGCGGCCCCGGATCCCGCTCCACGCCTCTCCCGGATCTTCCTGCCCCAGCAGGCGGGGAGGGAGGCGAGCAGAGCGCCCGAGGCGACCGCCTCCGGCCCCGGCGACGCCTCCCTGTATTCCTCCGGGCAGGGCACGACGGTCGCGGCTCACGCCTTCCGTACGCCCCCGGTAGCCGGTCGGCCCGGCCGCACTCCGGCGGAAACCGGTTCGGCCGCGAGGGAGAACAGCTCCTCGACGGGTACGCCGAAGATCTCCGCCATCCGCATGGCCAGGGCCAGGCTCGGCAGGCGTTCCCCGCGTTCGATGTAGCCGATCGTCTGCCGGTGCACTCCCGCTCGACGAGCTGACGGAGAAGGTCTACAGGCTGCTGCTCACCAAGCGTGACCTGGGTATCCAGGACATCGCCGACGAGCTTTGCGTGAGCATGGACGAGATACGCGCGACATCCGACCAGCTGGCCGAACTCGCGCTTCTCCGGCCCTCGTGGGAATCACCGGGGGACTTCCGTCCGGTGAGCCCCGAGGCCGGTCTGCGGGCTCTGCTGCAACGCCGCCAGTCCGAACTCGTACGGCAGCAGCAGCAGATCGCGGAGGCGCAGGCCGCGATCGCCGGCCTCGTGAGCGAGTACGCCGACCATCGTCCCTGGGGGCGTACCGGCACCGACAGCCTGCTCGGCATGGACGAGGTCCAGGCGACTGTCCGGCACAGGAGCGCCAGCTCCTGAAACTGCTGGCCGAGGGCCTCACGGACGAGGGGGCGGCCCGCCAGCTCGGGCTCTCCCAGCGTACGGTCCGCCGCATGATGGCCGGGATCATGGAGCGCCTCGGCGCGCGCAGTCGCTTCGAGGCGGGACTGCAGGCGGCCAAACGCGGATGGCTGTAAGCCCGGCGCTGACGCCGGAACGGGCGTCAGCGGCCGGACGGGCCCGGACGGCAGGCCGCCGACAGCAGAGCCAGCGCCGCGGCGCGGCCCCTCTCCGCGGGGTCGGCGGCTGTGCCCATGGCGGCGGCGACGATGGCCCCCTCCACCAGCAGCAGGAGCTGGTCGGCGAGCAGGTCCGGGTCGGCGGCCCCCGCCTCGGCCGCGAGCGCGCGGAGCCTTCCCCGCAGCGCGTTCTTGTGCGCCCGCGCCGCCGTCGCGACGGGCGGTGACGCCGGGCCGAGTTCGCCGAAGGCGTTGATGAACGAGCAGCCGCGGAAGTCGGCCGTGACGAACCACTCGGCGAGGAAGCCGAAGACGGCGAGCACGCGCTCGCGGGGCTCCCCGGCACGGCCGAGATGGCCGGCCAGAGCGGCGTTCCACCGCCGGTCGCGATGCTCCAGGTACGCCTCCACCAGCGCGTCCTTGGAGGCGTAGCACTGGTAGAGCCGCTTGAGCGAGACCCCCGCCGCGTCGCGGATCTGGTCCATGCCCACGGCCTGGATGCCTCGTGCGTAGAACAACCGCTCGGCGGCGTCCAGGATGCGCCGGCGCGCCTCTTCTCCGTCCATCCGCACCTGCCGGATCCCGTCCACCCACCCCTCCTCGCCGAGGAAAACGCTCGTTCTCTACGATACGTAGGGAGAACGTCCGTTCTCTCGCTGGGAAAGGAAAGCGCTATGAGCACACGTCCGCCGCTTCCGCCGTTCACCGAGGAGACCGCCAGGCAGAAGGTCCAGGCCGCCGAGGACGCCTGGAACACCAGGGACCCGGAACGCGTCGCGCTCGCGTACACAGAGGACTCGGTGTGGCGCAACCGGTCGGAGTTCCTGACCGGACGCGAGGAGATCGTCGCCTTCCTGCGCCGCAGGTGGGAGCGCGAGCAGGACTACGCCCTGCGCAAGGACCTGTGGACGTTCGGCGGCGACCGCATCGCCGTACGGTTCCAGTACGAGTGGCACGACGCCGACGGCCGGTGGTGGCGCAGCTACGGCAACGAGCTGTGGGAGTTCACCGCCGAGGGCCTGATGAGCCGCAGGGAGGCGAGCATCAACGACGTGCCGATCGAGGAGAGCGAGCGGCGCATCCGCGGGCCGCGCCCCGAGTCCGAACGCGGCGCCGGTTTTCCGCTCGCCTGACCGCGGCTCGGGCGTCTCACCGGGCCATGCTGCCGAGGGACCCGGCGCGGAGCCGTTTTGTCGTACGGCTCGGATACGTTCCGGATCATGACAGACCGTTCCCCCGACGGCGCGACCGTGTGGGCGCGAAACAGCAGGCTGCGGGTGGTGCCGCCGGTCCAGCCGCGCAAGCTGGCGAAGGTCCCCTTCGTCGAACTGGCGGACGGCCGGCTGCAAGGCGTGGTGTCGAGCGGCTCGGACATCGGCCGGGTCTACGTTTCCTCCATCGCCGCCGGCACTCACAACTACAACTGCAGCACCAACAACAACCGCCCCTGCGGCGGACTGTACGGCGCGCCGTGCAAGCACCTGCGCGCCCTGGTCGCCGAGGCCGTCCTGCAGTACGGCGCCGACCGCGTGTCCCGTTATCTGCGGGCGGAGGTTCCCGAGGGCGCGGACCTGGCCGACTGCCTGCGCGGCACCCACGAACCCGCCCCCGCCGCGGTCGTGTTCAGCCGGTTCCTGCGTCACCTGGCCTATCTGGAGGTGCCCGACACCACCCTGCCGATCCCGGAGCTGCACTGGTTCCCGGCCACGGGGACGGTGCGCTGATGCTCGCCGTACAGCTCGCCGCCCTGCTCGGCGACTCCGATGACGCCGGCGAGGGAGCCGGAGAGGCGCTCGCGCTGCTGGACGGCTTCGACGACGCCCTGGTGCACGGCCTCGCCCGGCTCGCCGACGAGCGGGCCGGCGCGGTGGCCGCGCTCGCCGCGGCGTTCGCGGCCACTCCCCTCGGTGCCCGGCTCGCCGAGGCCGCCGACGCGGTCGTGTCCGGCTCGATCACCCAGGAGCACCTGACGGTCCTGGCCGGCGGCCGGGTCGCGTTGTCCGGCGCCGTGCACGACGCCCTGCTCGCGAGCCTGGACACGGCTCTGGGCCGGGAGCGCGCGGAATGGCCGACCACGCCCGGCGGTTCCGGCACTCAGCCCGCCGGCAACGCGCTAGAGGGGGTCCGCTCCTGGCTGCGGGAGCTGGCCATCACCGGCTGGCGCGGCGTCGACCACGACCTCGTCTCCGCGGCGGACCAGGTCATCGAGGCACTGCTCGGCGCACCGGCGCTGCGCAGGCTGGCGGTGCTGCTGGACGGTTTCGCCGCGGAACTGCGCGCGTCCTGCCCGATCGGCGCTGCGGAACACCTGCCCGTACGGCGCTGGGCGGACCTGTGGACCCGGGCCGTGCTGCTGTCGCAGGACGGCGTCCTGACCGGCGAGCCCGGCCCCGCCGCCACGGTGTCGGGACGGCTGCTGGTGCTCGGCGTCGACGTCCACGAACACGGCACCGCCGTCCAGTTCCAGGTGCACGCCGTCCTGGAACCCGCCGACGGCGGCCGGTCCCTGCTGGTGCGCACCTCCGTCACGGTGGCCAAGGTCGACACCATCGTCGGGCCCGCGCTGTGGAAGCTGCCGCAGCGTCACAAGGTGCTGCTGGCCGCGCTGGCGGACCGCCGCGGCATCGAGGTCGCGGACATGCCCCTGCTCGACAGCGGCGACCTCGTCTGGGACGACGACCGCGCCTTCGTGAGCAAGCCCGCCGACCCGCTGGCCACCGCCCGGCTGTGCCTGCCCGGTGCGCTCGCCCCGGCGGTGCCGCCCCTCGACCGGGCGCCGGTACGCATCGCCGAGCCCGTGCTGGTGGAGGGCTACAAGGTCACCGGGGACGGCTCCTTCGACCTCGGCGGCGCCGTCGTCGCCGTGGACACCGAGCGGCTGCCCGACTGCGGCCCGCTCACGCCCAAGCTGGTGGCGGCCTCGTCGGCGTGCGTGGGGCTGGTCCGGTGGGACGGCGGCCGCTGGACGCTGCAACCGCTGGCCGTGCAGGCGAAGGTCAAGCGCGAGACCGTGGTGGTCTCCACCGGTGACTGGGCGCTCGGTCCCACCGACCCCAAGGCGGCCAAGGCTGAGGCCAGGGCCGCGGACGCGGTGGCCGTGCTGCGTGAGCGAGCTGGGCGGTTGCTGCGACGATGAGCGACGACATCTCCACGAGCGCCCACCCGATGGGCGACGACGTCTCCACGGCCGGTGACGACGGACCGGCGAATGCCGACAGGAACCGGCGCCAACTGCTCTACTGGCGGCTGCTGGCCCGGCTGTTCGACCACGAGGAGCAGCAGGCGCTGGAGACCGCGAGCTTCGCGGTCGTCGGTGACCTGGGCCTGCCCGCCGGGCTGCTCGATCCGGCCGTGTCGGTCGACTCGCTGGTGCAGCGCTTCCCCGGGCTGGCCGCCGAGTTCGAGACCCTGCTCACACCGGACGAGCACGTGCCGGGCGGCGAGGTGCGCCGGGCGGCGCTTGTCTCGAAGCTGCTGCTCAACGCCTTCGCCACCGGCGCGGGTGACGTCAGCGCCACCCAGCTCGCGACCTGGCAGCAGGACGCCGCCTGGCTCAAGCGGGCCCTGTGCGCGGGGCCGGCGTCCGGGCCGGGCACGGGAACGGGCACGGGCTCGGCAGCGGGGCCGGGCGCGGAAGCGGGAAGACCCGGCGGAGAGCCCGGGACGGGTGCGGGGGTGGGACCCACGGCCGGCTTCGGGCCGGGCGCCGGCGTCCGGATCGGCGACGACGACCTGGCCAAGGCGCTGGCCGACATCGAAGCCGGGCTCGTCAGCCGCATGCGCCTGCGCGAGGTGCTGGCCGACCCGGCCCTGGCGCGGCAGCTCACGCCCAGCATGTCGCTGGTCGAGCAGCTGCTGCGCGACAAGGCCAACCTCTCGGGGGTGGCGCTCGCCAACGCGAAGGCGCTGATCCGCAGGTTCGTCGACGAGGTCGCCGAGGTGCTGCGCACCCAGGTCGAGAAGGCCGGCGCGGGCGTGATCGACCGCTCGGTGCCGCCCAAACGGGTGTTCCGCAACCTGGACCTCGACCGGACGATCTGGAAGAACCTCGTCAACTACAGCCCCGAGGACCAGCGGCTCTACGTCGACCGGCTGTACTACCGGCGCACCGCGAGGCGCACGACGCCGGCCAGGATGATCGTGGTGGTCGACCAGTCGGGTTCCATGGTCGACGCGATGGTCAACTGCACCATCCTGGCATCCATCTTCGCCGGGCTGCCCAAGGTCGACGTGCATCTGGTCGCGTACGACACCCGCGCGCTCGACCTGACTCCGTGGGTGCACGATCCCTTCGAGGTGCTGCTGCGCACGCAGCTCGGCGGCGGCACGGACGGCACGGCGGCCCTGGCCGTCGCCCAGCCGAAGGTCGCCGACCCCCGCAACACGGCCGTCGTCTGGATCTCGGACTTCTACGAGTGGAACTGCGACGCCGTCTACGCCGGGATGGAGGCGCTGCACCGGTCCGGCGTACGGCTCATCCCGGTGGGCTCGGTGAACAGCGGTGGCCAGCAGAGCGTCAACCCGTGGTTCCGGCAGAAGCTCAAGGACCTGGGCACACCGGTGATCTCGGGCCACATCCGCAAGCTCGTGTTCGAACTCAAGAACTTCCTCGCCTAGGAGACCCCCATATGACCAACGAGATGCTCCGCGCGCCCGCCGAGGTGAAGTACGCCGAGGAGCTCGACTGGCTGGAGTCGATTGACGACGGCCCCAAGCCGTTCTCCTGGCGGCTCAGCCCCCGGATGGTCCGGCTGTTCGTGCTCGGCAGCGAGCGGTCCGACGGCCTCGACCGCGAGATTCCGCAGAAGTGGTTCGGCGACCGGAGCTTCGTCGAGCGCAGCATCGTGACGCTCGCCTCCGACCGCGGCCTGCTGCTGATCGGCGACCCGGGCACCGGCAAGAGCTGGCTGGCCGAGCTGCTGTCCGCCGCCATCTGCCGTGACTCCACCCTGGTCGTGCAGGGAACGGCGGGCACCACCGAGGACCACATCAAGTATTCGTGGAACGTCTCCATGGTGATCGCCAAGGGCCAGTCCCGCGAGTCGATGATCCCCTCACCGATCATGACGGCGATGGAACAGGGCATGATCGGCCGGTTCGAGGAGCTGACCCGCGCCACCAGCGACGTGCAGGACGCCCTGATCTCGATCCTGTCGGAGAAGTACGTCTCCATTCCCGAGCTCGACACCGACAACACCGTGTTCGCCAAGCCCGGATTCTCGATCATCGCCACCGCCAACAGCCGGGACCGGGGTGTCAACGACCTGTCCTCGGCGCTGAAACGGCGGTTCAACTTCGTCCGCATTCCGGTGGTGACGAGCAAGGCCAGCGAGGCGGAGATCGTCCGTTTCCGCACCGTAGAACTGCTGCGCCGGCACCGCATCGAGCTGGACGTGCCGCCGGCGCTGCTGGACCTCCTGCTGCAGAGCTTCGCCGACCTGCGTACCGCGGCGGCCTCGGCCACGAGCGAGGACGAGAAACTGGAGTCGGCCCTGTCCACCGCCGAGCAGATCGGCGTGCTGGAGGACGCCATCCTGCACAGCCACTTCTTCGGCGACCGCACGCTGCGTGCCGAGACGCTGGCCGGCGCCCTGGTGGGCTCCCTGGCCAGGCGCGCCCCCGAAGACCTGGCCATTCTCAACAAGTACTGGCACGGGATGGTCGAACCACGCAGCAGGAACGACGGAGGCGAGTGGACGCGGTTCCTCGACGGCGGCCGTCAGGCGATCTCGACGCTGTCATGAGCACCTTCGATGCCCTGCGCGGGCAGCTTCTCGACGCCGCCGAGGCCTTCTCCGGCGGCGGGGACGTCCTGGCCGGCATCCTGGGCGGCATGGTCGACGACGTCGACCGCATGCTGCGCGAGGAGCTGGAGATCTTCCCGGTCTGCCACCACTCACCGGCCTCCGCCCTGGCCATGACCCGGCGGCTGCGCGACAAGCGGCCCAAGGTCGTCTACCTGGAGTTGTGCGAGGACATGCGCCCGCTCCTCGACGAGCTGCGCAACTGCCGGCTGCCGGTGGCGCTCCAGGCGTTCGCCACCCAGCTGGACGGGTTCCCGGACGGCTCCGGACCGCTCAGCGTGATCGCGCCGGTCACGGAGGCGTCGGCGGAGTACCAGGCGATCGCGTACGCGCTCGACACCCCCGGCGTCGAGATCGTGCTGGTCGACCGCTCGGTGGACCACGTCTTCCAGTGGCTGCCCCGGGAGACGGACGGTCCGGCTCCGCAGGAGCAGGACACACAGGGCGAGGAGACGGCCCTCCACGGGGACGCCGTGGGTGTCGAGATCGGCGACTTGCGCCCACGCTTCGCCGAACTGGAGAAGCACCTGCTGCACCACGGCAAGGTGCGGCACTGGTCGGAGTGGTGGGACCAGTACGTCGAACAGCCGCTGACCGGAGCGGACCACGACACCTACCGCCAGGCGATGGCGTTGATCGGCAGCCTGTTCCGGCGGCTCCGCCCGGAGGGGCACGACCGCCTGACCGTCGACGAGGAACGCGAGCGTTACATGTGGACGCGCATCCGCGAGCACCTCGCCGAGTCGGGCGCGGACCCCGCCGACTGCCTCTACGTGTGCGGAGCCTTCCACGCGGTCAGCACGGTCGAGGAGTTCGGCCTGCGGTCCGAGGCGTCGCCGTACACCATCGCCCCGCGCACGGGCACCCGCTGGCTGTACGGACTGATTCCCTCCAGCCACTCCGCCATCGAGGCGCAGTTCGGCCTGGCCCAGGGCTCGGTGTCCATCGCCGCCGCCACGTGGGCCAAGGCGCTCAGGCGCGGGGGCGTCACCCCGTACCGGCTGGAGGGGCAGCAGGGCGGCGGCGGCAAACGAGGCGGCAAGCGGGGCGGCAAGGCCGCACCGCCCGTCGCGGCCGAGCCGACGGCCGACCGGCTGTCGGGGTTCCTCGCCACCCCGCCCGCGCTGGACGGCCTGGATGAGGACGAACTGCGCGGATGGTGCGTCGACATCGTGCGGCTGGCCCGCCGCAACGGCTATCTGGCCAGCACGGCCGACGCCATCGCCGTGTTCGAGACGTCGATCCTGCTCGCCGGGTTGCGCGGCCGGGCCAGGCCCACGCCGTACGACTTCGCCGACGCGGCCGTCACCTGCATCGAGAAGGACGTCGTGCCGGGCCGGCGGGACGTCCGGCGCCTGTGCGAGATCCTCCTGGGCGGCGACAAGATCGGGATGGTCGGCTACGACGCGCTGCCTCCGCTTGCCCGCGACGTGTACGACCGGCTGGAACCCCTCGGGCTGGACCTGACCAGGCGCACGCAGCAGCGGGTGCTGCTCGACCTCAGGGCGGACCCGGAGCTGGAGCCGTGCTCGGACCTGCTGTGGACGCTGCGCTACCTGCTGCCCGACGGTGCGCTCCGGCCGATCATGGGGGCGCGCCGCCTCGGTGAGCGGCCGATCCAGGAGAGCTGGGACGTGGCGCTCGGACGGCACCAGCGGGAGATCGTCGAGCTGGGCTACGAGGGTGTCACGGTCGAGCAGGTGCTGGAGCAGCGGCTGCGCCGCATGGCGTGGGATCCCCAGGCCACGGCCGGGGTGGCGCTCGCGGCCGTCGAGGACGCCATTCTCTATGTGGGCGGCCGGCGCCTGCCCGGCGAGCTCGGCGCCCGCGCCGTCGAGCTGCTGGCCGCCGAGCGCACCGTCGACGACGCTCCCGAGGTGCTGCGCCGCATCAGGCGGCTGCTGACCTACTACCGGGCGAGCCAACCGGAGCTGCCCACCTGGTGCGAGGACTTCGTCACGGCCGGATACTCCCACTACTGCACGCTGCTGCCCACCGCTTTCGCCGACGACGACACCGGCGTACGCCAGGTCGGGGCGATGCTCGGCTTCCTGTTCACGCTGGAGAGCCTCGCGCTGTCGCTGGGCTGCGACCGGGCCCAGCTCGAACTGGCCGTACGGCAGTCGCATCCACGGGATCCGGCCAAGGTCGCGTTGTCGTGGGCCGCCCAGACGCAGCTGGGCCTGCTGACCAGGGACGAGCTGCGCAGTCGCTGTGACGAGCTGCTGGCCAACCCGCTCGTCGTGCCGGCGTATCCGCTGTATGTGAGCGGATTCGTCCAGGCGCTCGAACCCGTGCCCGGCCTCGCGCCGTTCGTGGTCGAGGCGCTGTCGAAGGCCTTCGCGCGGCTGCCCGATCCCGTTCTGCTGCCGTGGCTGCCGACGTTGATCTGCACGTTGCGGCAGCACGCGCCCGAGCTGGTCCCCGTACTCGTCCGTGAGGCCGGGCGGACCTTCCCCGGCGCGCTGGCCGAGCTGGACGCCTGGACCCCGCCGTGGGAACGGCCGGCCGCACCGGCGCGAGCGGCCCGGGTGGCGGCCGCGCCGAGCGGGCCGGTGTCCACGCTGCTGGCCCGGCACCCGGGGGCGTGCGACGCCGTCGCAGCGCTGCTCGGGTGTACGGCGGAGTGGGGGAGCACCGGGCACGGAGACGACGAGGTGGCGGCCCTGCTCGACCGGCATCCGGCGACGACCGGTGCGGTCGCCGCGCTGCTCGGCGCGTGAGTCCGCACCCGCGATTTCATCCGGCGGCGGCGTCGGCGAGCAGGGCGGGGACAAGCGAGGCCAGGACGGCCTCGTCCTCCTCACGGCGGGGGGCGTACTCGGTGATCCCCAGGCCGGCCAGGGGAAAGCGAGCCGTCAGCGCGCGTACGGCGTCGCGCAGCGCCGCGACGGACAGACCGCCGGCCTCGGGGTAGCTGAGCGACCCGAACTCCTGCGGATCGAGAACGTCGAGGTCGATGTGGATGTAGACGGCGGTGCCCCCGGCCGCGGCGACGGCCGGGACCAGGACACCGGGGTCGGCCGTCAGCTCGGGCACGGTGAGCCGGGTGAGGCCCGCGCCGGTGGCGTAGGCCAGCTCCGCCGGATCCAGTGCGCGGACTCCGGCGAGGACCACCTGCCGGGGGTGCAGAGCCCGCGGCGGGACCAGATCGGGGTGCCCTTCGCCCAGCAAGGTGCGCAGGACCATGCCGTGGAAGGCATGCGAGGGTGAGGATCCGGGCGTGTTGAGATCGCCGTGAGCGTCGAACCAGACGACGGTGAGCCCGTCGCCGTGGCGCTTGAGGGCGGCCGAGACGGGCTCCATCTCCACTCCGCAGTCACCGCCGACCGTGACGACCGTGGCCGTGCCGCACTCGCCGAGCGCCGCGCGGGTCCGGGCGGCGACGGTGGTGAGGACGTCCAGGGCCCGGACTCCGTCCCGCTCGGTGCCCGCGGTGTCCGGAACGGGCACCCGCAGGGCCCTGACGGACGGCTTGGTGGGCGGTTCGGCGGACGGTTCGGCGGGCGGTTCGCCGGATGTCAGCAGAGAGGCGAGCCGGCCGGCGCCGAGGGACAGGAGCCGTGCGTCCTCGACGCTCGACCCCTGCCATTGGGGCACCTGAAGCACCACGGTCGGAAGCACCCTTTGATCATTTCATGCCGATGCCTGCCCGGGCAGGGCCCGTGCGCGTCGTGCTCGGGCCGGTGGTGCCGTGCGCGTCGTACGGGCCCGTCCCGGGCCGGTACGTGCTCGGGTAATCGCCGGTGGTGTCCCTCATCCGGTTGTTCTGGGGCGTCGGCGGAACCGGCAGGGCGACGGCGTACGCCGATCCTCCAGTGCCTCCAGCACCGCGTCGATCCGCTGCCGGCACTCGTACGGCCTGGCGTGCCGCCGTCCCGCAGTCCGTCTGCCGCCGGTCGTGTCGGCCGGGGCGTCGGTCTTCAGGCCACACTGCCAGTACCACTTCTGCAGGCCGTGCAGCACGCATACGTAGAGAGTGTCGATCTCGTTGGAGCAGTGTGCCGCGTACGCGGTGATCTGGTCCCAGGTGGCGACGAGCGGCGTGGTGGTGGAGCCTCCGGCGCGGACCTGCGTCAGCACATACAGGCGCGTGTGCTGGTCGAACTCGGCTTCGACGACGTCGCCGAGCAGGCGCGGCCGCCGCCGGACCAGGCCGGTTCGGGGCGGGGGCCAGGACGAGAACGTGAGCAGACTCAGCAGCGCCACCTCGATGCACCAGTCCAGAGTCATCGGGGCTTCCCTTCGTGGGAGGGCCGTACCGCGATTCGCCCCCCGGGCGGAGGTTCGACCGCCGGTCGTCGCGCCGTCGCCTCGCGGGGGGACGTGACCGGGACGCGGGTACGGTCCACGGATGAGACAGGACAAAGGAGAGCGGCTGCGACGATGCCGGTCGCAGCCGCTCTCTCGCGGCGCGTGTCCATCCGCGCCCCTGCCCCAGGTAGCGGGGCGTGGATGGCCACGATCATCCGGTCTCCCGGAAGGCAACTCCGCCGCGAACCGGACGAGGGACGTCCACTAGCTACCCCCACGCCCCTCGCCCTTCCCGGGGATGGCGCGCATCCGCCGAGAGCATTTCGGTGCTGTCGTCACCGGCGCTGTGGGATGCCCGCTCACCGCGCCGGCTGACATCAGGCGAGCGGTCAGCGGTGACCCCAGCCGCCCTGGCCCGGACCGCCCTGGCCCGGACCGCCCTGGCCCGGACCGCTGTGGCCGGAGCCACCGGGACCGCCGTGGCCGCCCCAGCTACCGCCCCCCGGGCCGCCGGGACCGCCCTGGCCGGGGCCGCCGGGACCGCCGTGACCAGGGCCGCCGGAGCCCCCCGGACCGCCGTGGCCCCAGCCGCCGGTGTTGCCGTGGCCCCAGCCACCATGGTCACCGCCGTGGTCACCACCGCGGCCCCAGCGGCCCCAACCGTCCCAGCTTCCCCAGTTGCCGCGTCCCCAGCGCCCGCCCCAGGAGCTGCCGCCCCAGTTGTGGCCCGGGTTCCCGAAGACACGGCCGGGAAGGCCGTACCAGCGGCCGGGCAGGCCGAGGGACGTGTCGCACCCCCAGCTACCGGGCAGGGGCAGCCAACGGCCGCTGACGAAGTAGACGGGCCGGGTGAAGCCCGTTCCGCAGGACGGCGAGATGTAGACGCCGCCGTTGATGACGTACTGGCAGCTCGGGAGCATGTAGGTGCGACCGGCCACGACGTACTCGTGGACGCCGTCCCCGAGCTGGTAGCCGGGGAGGCCGTACCAGCGGCCGGGCAGGCCGCTGACGGCCTGGTCGCACCACTCGCCCGGCAGGGCGTAGGTGCGGCCGCCCAGGACGTACACCGGCCGCGTCAGGCCCGTTCCGCAGGACGGCGAGACGTAGACGCCGCCGTTGACGACGTACTGGCAGCTGGGGAGGATGTACGTCTTGCCCTTCAGGACGAAGTGGTGGACGCGGATGTCCGCGCGCGGATCCGGTCCTCGCCTGGGGGTGTCGATCGGCCGGGAGATGCTGCTCGTCGCCTGCGAGGCCGTGCTCGCCGTGCTCGCCGCGCTCGCGGCTTCGGCGGCCAGCACCGCGGGGGTGACGATTGCGGCGGTGGCGAGTGCCCCCGTGAGGAGGGCTTTCTTCATCGTCAAGAGACGATTCCTTTCCTGAGGTGGTGCTGCTGTCGGATCAAACGCGCATCCCGGCAGCCGGCGGTGTGGCGACGGCGAAGCGGGATGCGCAGGACCGCAGTCGAGACGATTCGAGTCGGGCTCCCCGTGAGAGCCTCCGCGGAGGTTCAGGAGGTGACCCCGGATCGGAGGCCCGTAACGGGATCACGAGCTCTCGTCGGTGTCAGCAAATTTTGACGACATCGAAGGCCGGAACAGGTCGAGAGTGCGCACCCCCGCTGCCGCCGCGATGGCGTCCGCCGTGGTGCGGCGGCACGTGCCTCGTTTGAGCAGACCGTCGATGCACTGTCTGGTAAGTGCTGCCCGGCGAGCGAAATCGGCCACGCTGTGACTGTGGCCGACCATCAAAGCGCGCAAGAGTGCCACGCTCCGAAGGTGCATCTGCGGCTTTCCCGCCATAGCGAACCTCTCCGATGGAAACTGCATCATCAGATTCTGCTGACGTCTCGACTGCAGGTCGCACTCTAATCCGACCGAGCGCACGGCCGCACGTGAAACGTAGGGTTCCAGCGAATAAATCTTGTGCGTGATGGCTTTATATGACGCATCTTGTTGACACAACTGATCCCTTGCTTCGTCGGGGTTTGCTCCCTGTCGTCAGGATCTAGCGGGCATGATGGTGGCGATCGCGGTCAGAAAGATTCGAGGAGCTGACAACCGAATGCCGTCGCAGCGCGTGACACCCGACCAGCCCCCCACCCCCCTGAGCGACTGCATCCGTGACTATGTGGCGGACAAGGGGATGAGCATCCGTACGCTCGCATTGAGGTCGGTGAGCGGAAGCACAGGTCAGTGCCTCACCGCTCAGTGGATTACCGACGTGCTGAGCGGCCGGGTGTCGCGGATGCCCGATCTCTGGCGCCTGGAGGCTCTCGCGACCGGCCTCGAGATGGATCCGGACAGCGTCAAGGCATTGGCGATCAGCCAGTGGATCGGATGGGACATCGCCGACGTCCGGACCGGCGTCGGAGAACGCCTGATCTTTCGCGTGCCCAAGGGGTATACGACCGAACAGTCCGCGCGCCTTGCCGATCAACTCATGCAGGCGATCAATAGCGCGCCGGCCGATCCGGAAAGGGAGGAAACGTGATGTTCCGGATGTACGGTCGCCTCCGGTGGGGCTGATGCGTCAAACTTTCCTGGCAACGAGCAGCGAAACGATCGGGGACGTGATTGCCAGAAAGGATATGGTGGATGATTCGTGTCATCGCCGTCGCAACCATCAGTGGAATTCCGTCGCGCCCAGTTGCCGCATAGCTGCCCGGCAGTAATCCTCCACGCACTTCAGGAAAACCGGATCATCGCCTACGTCGACGAGAGGCAGTTCGCCCCCGAGCTGCATCCCCATGGACGAGATCGGCACGGCGACGCTGAAGATGCTCCAGCCGGTCGAGGACACGCGCCCGATGCCGGCGCTCCGCATCCGCGTCAGAAGAAGCGGAGATCTCGGTCATGAGCTCGCCGTGGCCGAGTTCGCGACAGACGAGATCACAGTCGGCGTCGAGAAGACGCTCATCACCGAGGAACTCGCCGCCTGCCTGAGTGACGCCGGTACCGCGGTCACCCGCGCCTTCGTCCGGCGTACGACGTGAGCCCCCGGCACGCCGATGCCGTACCAGGCTGCGTAGCGGACGGGAAAGGAGCGTCCGCCGTCCTCGGCAGATGAGCAACGGCCGGAGGCGGCGCCGAGGAGCCGGCGCGGTCCCGCGGGGCGCCCCGCCGGTGCGGACGAAGAAGTCGAAGAAGACGGCTAGAAGCCGGGTTCGTGCGGGCGGGGACGCGCGGTGGGAGGCCGCGTGCGCCTGGACGAATGGGCGGGGCCATGGTGCCGCCGGGCCCGCGGCGACCGGGCCTTCCCGCCGCGCCTCGAGCGGGTGTCGTGCTCGATCGGCGGCGGCGTGGGCCTCGACGGAGCGATTCCGGGCTGGGTCGCGCCGTCGGGGATGGTCGTGGCGACGATGCCGCCGGGCGGAGGCGCGCCCGGCACCGGACCGGTGGCGTCGGTGCTCGCCCAGACGCTCGCGGCGGCCAGGACCGCGACCCCGGTCACGATCACGGAACGGATCAGCCTGGCGCGGGGCAGAAAGCGATGCCGCCCGGGTGCCGGAGGCGGGGATGGCTCGGATTCCGGTCCTCGCCGGCCGCGAGGTTCGCCACCGTCGGTGCCCCGGTGCCGTCCGGGTGAAGAGGGCTGGTACTGCGGCGGCTTGGGCCCGGCGGCGCGCGCGAGGCTGTAGGGGGCCCGCCTGGTGGGACGGTGTGGGCGAGGTCTGTCCTGGCCGTTCATCACGCGCTCCGGGATCCGAGGACGTCGTGTCGTGCGCGAAGAGAGACGCAATGACTACGAACGGTATCCGAGATCTGAGGATCCTGGTCGGCTTTGGCCCCAGGTTGTCAGCAGAATCTGCTGACAACCCGGGGTTTTAAAATCCCCCGTCGAGCGCATGCTCGATCGAGGGTCATGCTCGCGGTCCTCCGGGGCCTTCTCTCGCCGTGCCCCTATCGCGATGGATCAGTCGCAGGCGGTGGCGTAGTAGTCGGCCCCGCAGTCGTCGTAGGCGCTGTCCACGACGACCACCGGGATGCTCCAGTAGCCCAGCGGGCGGCTCCAGTAGCCGAGTGGGCGGCTCCAGTAGCCGTTGCCCCAACGGTGGCCCGAGGGGTGACCCCACCCGTGTCCCCAGTCGCGTCCCCAGTCGGCGGCGTGAGCCGGAAGGCCGGCCTGTGCGGTCGTGGCCGCCTGCCGCGGGGTGGCAGTCTCGGCCGAGGCCGCGATCGGCGCCATGACGACGAGTCCGGCGGCGCAGGCCGCGCCGGCCAGGAGCAGTCGCTGAATCATGCGTAACCTCCTGTTGCTTCGAAGTCACTGAATGTGACCGCTGACACGGTACAACGCCGCTGATCACGTTCCTGGACGGCGACACATCAAGCGACGGCAATGTCGCGAGCGGCGCCGCCACGCTTCCCGGCCCTCCCGGCCCTCCTGGCCCTCCCGGACAGGCCGGCCCTCCCGGCCCTCCTGGCCCTCCCGGACAGGCCGGTCCGCGAGCCGGCCGTGGCCTCCTGTCCGGAGACCACGGCCGGCACCCGCTTCAGAACGAGGGCCTGCCTCTCACCCTGAGTCGCACCCGGCGGCGTCACACCCGGCGGCGTCGCGGGCGGCGGGACGTGGGGGTGCGGTGGCGCGGAGGGGGGTGGCGCGGAGGGACCTACCAGTCGCCGTCCCCGCCCTCGTCCTCGTCGCCCTCGAAGATCTCTTCGACGATCTCGCCCGCCACCAGACCACCGACCACTCCGGCGGCGCCGGCCGCGGCCACCGCACCCCAGCCCGGACCGCTGCGGTGCTCGTGGTGGCCTCCGTGGAAATGAGCTTCGTGTCCGTGCTCGTAACCGCCATGGCCGCCGTAGCCGGCGTGGCCGTCGTAGCCGCCATGGCCGCCGTACGGTGCGCCGTACTGGGCCAGCCCGGTGAGCCAGCGGTCGATCTCCCCGGCCCAGTCCATGCGTACCGCGTCCTCGTGGCTGACGCGGAAGCGGCCGATGGCGTCGACGGACCGATGGCCCGCGCGCTTGTCGGCCTCCAGGATGACCTCCAGACCAGCGGGGTCGGCCACGAAAGTGAGCTCGACCTCCCCCACGACACCGGCCTGCCGCGGCGGCGGGTAGAACTCGATCTCCTGGTAGAACGGCAGCTCCTGGCGCACGCCGTGCAGGTGGCCCGCCTCCAGGTCGGCCGACTTGAAGGCGAAGCCGAGCTGGAGGAACGCCTCCAGGACGCGCAGCTGGGAGGGGAGCGGCTCGACGGCGACCGGGTCGAGGTCGCCCTTGTCCACGGCCTTGGCGATGGCCACCTCGGTGCGTACGCCGAGCGCCATGCCGGTCAGGTGCTGTCCGTCGATCTCGCTGATCGGGGCCTCCCACGGCATCGGGATCTGGAAGGCGATGCTCCGGTTCTCACCCTTGCGCAAGGTGAACGGACCGGACGCCCGGGCACGGGAGAACTCGCCGAGCCCCGCGCTCTCGCCGTCGCCGTGCTCGAGCTCCACCCCGGCGACGAGGCCGAGAGTGATCTCCTCGATCTCGGCGTCGAAGTCGCCGCCGGACAGTCTCACCTCGCCCGTGAGCACGCCGCCCGGCCGGACCCGCGGGGTGGTCAGTACGGTGTCCACCGAGGGGGCGCCGACCCCGAGAGCGCCCAGCATCCGCTTGAAGACCACGTGTTTCTCCCTGTAGACGGTTGAGGAGGTGTGTCAGCCGCCCACCTGAACGATCAAGACCCGGGGCCGGGTTCCGCCGGTTGGTAAAGATCGCGCTTCCGTTGGTCAAGGGCTCGTGCGGCGGCGCTGTCCCGCGACGGCCGCCAGGATCGCGTCACACGCACACGAGGGCGGGCCGCCAGGGGCGCCGGACACCCGGACGAGGGCGGGCGTCAGGGCCGTCTCACACCCCTGCACGAGGGCGGCCGTCCCCTTCAACGGCGACCGGAGGGTGCGGTCCTCGCGCGTCCCAGCCGGCGCGCGACCGGTGGGCGCGGCCGGGTCATCCGGTGGACGCTCAGGCCGACGACGGCCAGGACGGCCAGCCCGGCCACCGCCAGGAGGCCGGCTCGTTGGGAGACCTGCTCCACCAGCCCGTACGAGCCTCCAGCGGCGTATCCGAGCCCCACGGTGCCCGCCCCCCAGACCAGGCCGCCGGGCACCTCGAAGGCGAGGAATCTGGCGTACGGCAGGCGTCCCATGCCGGCCAGCAAAGGGATCAGGGCGCGCAGCAGACCGATCCAGCGACCGAAGAGGACGGCCCAGCCGCCGCGCCGCCGCAGGTAGTCCGCGGTGCGGTCCCAGCGCTCCGCGCTCACCCGGCGGCCGAGCCGGCTGTCGCGCACGCGAGGCCCCAGCCGCCGGCCGATCCGGTAGCTGATGGAATCCCCCGCGATCGCGCCCACGCCGGCCGCGGCCATCATGAGCGGCAGGCTCACGTGCCCCGTGAAGGCGAGAAAACCGGCCATCAGCAACGCGAGCTCGCCCGGCACCACGAGTCCGACGAGCGCCGCCGTCTCCGCGCAGGCCATCAGCCCGACCACCAGGTAGGCCCACGGGCTCGTCATCGCCATGAACTGGTGCAGCCCCTGCGTCATCGGTTGCCCCCCGCCGCCGCGACGACTTCTCCCCACAATGCACGTCACACCGGGAACGTCAGTAGCTCGCGGCGGGAAAACCTCGGTAAGCGTCGGGCCCGCGAGGGAGACTTCGCACCGTGCACGTGGTGCCTGCCGGAGGGCGCGGGGCCCGAGGCTCATGGTCGAATCGTTCCCCCACCTCTTCCGCAGAGGAGACGAAGAGCATGAACCACAGATCTCTCCAGGAGACCAGAGAGTTCTTCGCCGCGAAGGCGGCCACCTGGGAGGAGAAGTATCCCGACGACGGCCCGGCGTTCGCCGTCGCTATCGCCGAGATGGCCCTGCCGCCCGGAGGGCTGGCCATCGACGCCGGCTGTGGAACCGCCCGCGCTTTCCCCCTGCTACGGGACGCGGTCGGGGCGGCAGGGCGCGTGGTGGGCGTCGACGTCACCCCGGAGATGATCCGGTCGGCCCGCGAACGGGGGCGGGGCGACTACGGCCGGCTGCTGGTCGCCGACGTCGGGCGGCTTCCGCTCCGCGACGGCGTGGCCGACGGCGTGCTGGCGTCCGGGCTGATCTCCCATGTCCTCCGGCCGGTCGCCGTGCTGTCCGAGCTGGCCCGGGTGACCCGGAAGGGCGGAAGGCTGGCGCTGTTCCACCCCGTGGGCCGGGCGGTGCTCGCGGCGCGGCGCGGACGCACCCTGACCCCCGACGACGTACGGGCCCGGCACAACCTACGTCCCCTGCTGGACGCCGCCGGATGGACCTTGGTCGACTACCACGACACCGAGGAGCGCTATCTGGCGTTGGCTCGCAGATGAAAGGCAGAAAGAGGCCGTGGCGATGCTCAGGCGAGCAAACAAAGGTCATCTACCAGTGCGGGTCGAAGGGCACGATCGCGACCTGCCCCAGCAGCCAATCGCGTATCAGCGTCAGCAGCCACACCACACCCACGCTGAGGGCGATGCTGGTTATCAGCGTCGCCGCGAGCCGGATGCAATAAGGCTGGCCATCGCCGCGAATGGCGACCACCTCGATCCTGCCGTCCTTGGCGCGGCCCGCGTTCAAGGGGAAGTGAGGTTCGGCCTCTCCGATGACGAAGTCAGAGCGCGTAGTACGTTGGGGTAGCCGGATCTGGTCAGCCGGAGGATTCGGCCCATCGACTCAGCACGACGCCATCGCTCGCGCGTTCTGCCCGTGCTCGTCAGCTCACGCGGTGCGGGCGGGGGACCTGGGCGAATGTCGAGAGTCTGAACCACCGTGGCAGAGCGCGGCGTAGCGCCTCCGGGCCGTGCACCTCGACGGCGCCGGAGCGGAGGGCGTCGGACCAGGCGAGATCGCCACGCCAGATCTCGGTCATCCGCCGCAGGCCCACGGTCATCATCACCGTCGGCGGATAGCCGGGGTCATCGTCACAGACGTCGACGTCGCCGGGGGTGATGACCAGCCACCAGTCGCGGTTGTGGATCGGCACGTCGGTGAAGCTGAACTGCACCACCGTCCGCTGGTCGGGGACGACGTCGTGGTCGACGTTGCGGTGCATGTCCCACAGCAGCAACTGCGGATCGAGGTCCTCGTCGCCGAGCTCGGGGATCCAGCGGATGCCCCTGGCGCCCAGTGCCTCGACTACCGGCCGCAGTTCCTGCCCGGCCGGGGTGAGCAGGTAACGCACCCGGTTGCCGTCGGGACGGCGCTGCAGAACACCGGCCCGCTCCAGCCGGTTGAGCCGCCTGGACAGCAGAGAGGGGGACATCCTCGGCACCCCGCGGCGCAGCTCGTTGAAGTATCGGCTTCCGGTGACCAGCTCCCGGATGATGAGGAGCGTCCAGCGCTCGTCGAGCAGCTCCATCGCCTTCGCGACGTCGTGATCGGTGTCCTGTTCATCGAGACCTGCCGCCCACTGCCAGTAGGTCGTCGCACGCGCCGTATCCGCCACCGGCGCTCGGCGTGCCGCGCCGATCGTGTTCATATGGCTGGCCGATAGGCGCCGGCGTCTGGGGCCTCGTCGGCGCGGTGTCCGGGCTCGCGCGACCACCAGAGCAGGGCGGCCGAGACCAGGCAGGCGGTGGTGAACCACAAGGGCGAGATGGCCGGCCTCGAGAAGGTCGTGATCATCCCGTACAGATTGGAGGCGTCCGGCCGGGTGAGAAACCAGCCGCCGGGGAGGCCGAGGCCGTGCCGCTCGATCAGGGTCACGGCGGCGAGCCCGCTGAGCGCGGTGCAGAGCAGGCCGCTCATGACCACCCAGAACGCGGCCTGCCGGTGCAGGGCGACGAGGACCAGTACGGCCAAACCGCCGATGCCGACGAACAGCTCGAAAGCGTGCCAGCCCGTCGTAACCGCGTCACCCACGGCGCCATCCAGGACGCGGGGCAGCCTCTCGATCGACACGTGCGGGCTTATCCAGGCCGGATGGCGGTTGGCCAGCGGCGGGAGTAGCAGGACCAGGCACGCGGTGAGGCGGGCCGCGACCGTGAACGCGGTCCTGCGATCGGCCGGCAGGACGTACGGCGCGGGCCTGCTGGGTGCGGAGCCGAGTTCGTGGGCGGTTCGGGCCAGCCAGATGACGAACAGGGCGTCGGCGGCCGTGGTGGCCTCGTCGTAGACGTCGTAGAGGTCGCCGTTCCCGCGCAGCGGGATGCCCGCGACGAGAAGTGCGACCGGCACCAGCAGAGAGGCGATGCCGTACCACACGGTGGTCCGCCCCCAGCGGCCGCCGCGCCACTGCGCCGTGAGCACCAGCGCGGACCACACCAGATCTCCCACGCCGGCGAACCCGCCGAACGCCGCCGCCCGCTCCGCCTCGCGCCAGTCGAGCACATCGAACACCTCGGTCGCCGCCAGGCTCACCTGGGCCAGCAGGCCGGCGCCCAAGGCGAGATCGGCGTGGCGAATTTCGTGGCGCAGCACCGGGTGGAACAGCACCACAACCGCCGACATCAGGAGTGCGTCGAGCACCACCGCCCACCACGGCCAGATCGGCATGATCGCGTATAACGCCCAGAGTGCCACTGTCGCGTACAGAGCTCTTCGCAGCGGGCGCGTCTCGCGGTCGGCCACGAGAGGCTTCCCGGGCGGCAGGCCCCGCAGGCCCCGCAGACTCTGCCACAGCGCCCAGGCCCACAGCCCGCCCGCCAGGACGAGGATGAGCACATTCGGCCACGTGGCCGCGGCGTCCTCGTCCGCTTCGAAGAACAGCGACAGCCGCCACAGAAGGCCGATGTCGCCACCGGTCAGCGCGAGCACCGCGGCGACCGCGAGCGCCGCCGCATACCCACTGGTCACGAGCACGGCGGGAAGGACCGACTGATAACGGCGCACGCGATACATCCAGAAGATCGAGCAGGGGGTGGGGACTCACCCTAGCGATCAACAGGTGTCCTGGGGCCGCCCTGGCCGTCGTCACTCAGTAACGGGCCCCATCCGGGCCGGTGCTCCGGCTCGTCGCGCCCCGGAGGCTGGGGTAGTGCAACACCTCGACATACATGATCCGATCACGTACAACGTCCAGGATCAGGTCACCCTTCTCGGGGATCAGCGGTACGCAACGGTGTCCGGAACCGTAGGCCCCATCAAGAGGTGGGGCTGTGCAGAAGCTCTGGCAGAAATCATCCCCGCACTCGCACCACTGGTGGAGACGGATATCCCACGCGACGATCGCAAGTCGGTTTCTCCGGCCTCCTCAAGGCATGCGATCAGGTCCGCGATGAGTTCTGGGAAGAGCTCGGACCAGAGGGTGGGTCTCGTCCATGCGGTGACCGTATTCCTGCCCGTGTCCCTGCGGTAGCCGACGGCCATTGCTGGTTCTTCAACCTTGTAAGCACCCTTCGATCCCGGTCCCCCGTGGGCTCGGCGCGCTCTTCCGCAGCCGCCGGGTGCGTCGCGGCACGGCCGGAGAGCGGAACGTGTGGCCGAGGCGCGGTGGAGCTGAATGGGCACCGTCGGGGCGTCGGCGCGACCGGAAAGTCTGGTTGAAATTTACATCGGTGTCCGTCACGGACCAGCGGTTCGAGCACGTCGTCTCCCTTTCTGTTGACGCACTCCCGCCCCCTCTCTAGCGTGAGGCCTCCGTGGGTGATCGGCCTTTTTTGTTATCGCTAACAATGTGCACAAGTGAAAGTTGACCCAGCAGTTTAGATCTAGTGATGGGACATTTCATGGCACTGAGCATGGCGTCTGATGGTTACTCATCAGGACCATCGCGGAGCATCCGGTCGTTGCGCCGATTGCTGATCGCCCTCGTGGTGACCGCGCTCACCGTAGCGGCAGCCCTCGTCCCCGCGCCGGCGGCCAATGCCGCCACCAGCCATTTCCGCGGCATGAACTGGGCCGTGCTGGGTGACAACTTCAGCACCGGCACGCTCGTCCTGCAGGGCCTGAGCCAGTCCGACAGCAACGCGACAGTACGGGCCAAGGCCAACTCGCTCTACGACTACATGGAATACATCATGGGGGTCAACACCGTCCGGTTGCCCATCAACACTCACACTGTGGCCAACACGACCTGGTGGAACTCCTATCGCGGCGCCATCGACGCCGCCACCGACCGTGGATTCAAGGTCATCCTGGCCTATTGGGAGGACGGCGCCGCCTCCGGCGGCAGGATCACGAACCTCGCCGCGTGGAACGCGATGTGGTCCAGTGTGATCAGCACGTACGGCTCGAACGGCAACGTCTACTTCGAGCCGATGAACGAGCCGCACGGTTACTCATCAGCGGAGTGGCGCAACGTAGCAGCGAACTGGCTCAGCACTCACACCTCGGCGGTGCCGGGCCGGGTGCTCATCGGCGGCACCGGCTTCAGCCAGGACCTCCGGGACATCTGCAACGACAGCCGCTTCAACTCGACGCTGCTGTCCTTCCACTATTACGCCTTCTTCTACAGCGCGATGACCTACGACGCCTTCCGAAGCCACATCCAGACGCTTCTGGGCAACTGCGCCTCCCGCGCGATCGCGACGGAATTCGGCGCGCCGATGTCCACCGGCCTCAACTACGCCGACCCCAACAGCACGGACAATTTCGTGCGCTACCTCCGCGCTGTGGCCCAGGTCATGCGTGACAACCAGATGGGCGGCACCTACTGGCCCGCCCTCGGCGGCAAGCCGGGCACCATCGGCTACGACTGGTACTCGATGTGGGCCCTCGGTGGCAGCGGCACCAACCTCACCTTGGCCGTCCGCAACCAATCCGGCGCCGACCGGGTCCGCTACGGCTGGGGCGACACCGTCCGCGACTCCACCCCGTCGCCGACGCCGCAGCCGGAGACGTTCTACAGGCTCAACGTGCGCCACAGCGGCAAGGCGATGGACGTCCAGCAGGCGAGCACCAACAACAGCGCGCGCGTCGACCAGTACACCTACGGTGGCAACCCATGGCAGCAGTGGCAGTTCCAGGACGCCGGCAGCGGCTACTGGCGCATCGTCAGCCGCCACAGCGGGAAGTGTCTTGATGTGGTGGGCGCGTCAACCGCCGACGGTGCCGAGCTCATTCAATACACCTGTGGCAGCGGCGCCAATCAGCAGTTCCAGATGGTCGCCAACGGTGGGTACTTCCAGCTTCGGGCACGACACAGCGGCAAATGCGTGGACGTACCGTCCGCATCGACCGCGGATGGCGTGATCCTCAAGCAGTATTCGTGCAACACCGGCGCCAACCAGCAGTGGTCGCGCACGGCCGTCTGACGGTCGTCTCGACGTAACCGCGGATCCGCGTACGTCCCTCCCCGGTGCCGATCTCGTGCTGTGCGCTCGGTGCCGGGGATCCGGATTGCGGCGCGCATTCGTCATTCAGTCAGTCACCCAGCAATGCAGAAGGCCGGTTCCGATCTTCGGAACCGGCCTCTCAGCTGGTACTACATGGTCGGGGTGGCGGGATTTGAACCCACGGCCTCTTCGTCCCGAACGAAGCGCGCTGCCAAGCTGCGCTACACCCCGGTCGCTTGGACTTTTCGTCCTGCGCCTCGGCAAGTCTAGCGGACTTTGCGGCTGCTTGTGCCATCCGGGACGACGGCGCGGCGAGGAACGAGCGTCAGCAGGGTCGCCTCGGGCGGGCAGGCGAAGCGCGCGGGCGCGTAGGGCGAGGTGCCGAGGCCGGCGGAGACGTGCAGCCAGGCACTCTCGTGCCTGCTCAGCCCCTTGACCCGGGCGCGGTCGATGCCGCAGTTGGTCACCAGTGCTCCGTAGAAGGGGATGCACAGCTGCCCGCCGTGGGTGTGCCCGGCCAGCAGCAACTGGTACCCGTCCTCGGCGAAGCGCGACATGTTGCGCGGCTCGGGCGAGTGCATGACGCCGAGGCGCAGGTCGGCGTCGGCGGGCGCCTGGCCGGCGATCTCGTCGTACCGGTCCCGGTCGATGTGGGAGTCGTGGATGCCGCCTACGTGGACGTCGAGGTCGGCCACCTTGAGGCGGGCCGTCGCGTTGTTCATGTCCAGCCAGCCGGCCTCGCGCATCGCGGCGCCCAGCTCCTCCCACGGCAGGTTCGGCACGTGCTGCCGCGAGTCGCCCTTGGAGGTGCGCCACAGGTAGCGGGCGGGGTTCTTCGGCCGGGGAGCGTAGAGGTCGTTGGAGCCGTAGACGAACAGGCCCGGGCGGTCGAGCAGCGGCTCCACGGCGTACATGTACGACTCGACGGCGTCGGGGTGCGCCAGCGTGTCGCCGGTGTTCACGACGAGGTCGGGGCTGAGCGCGGCCAGCGACCGCACCCACTTGATCAGCCGGTGGCGGCGGGGCGTGAGATGCAGGTCGGAGATCTGCAGGATACGGACCGGCCGCTGGCCCGGCGCCAGGACGGGGACGTCGAAGCGGCGCAGCCGGAACCAGTTCCGCTCGAGTACGGCGGCGTAACCGACACCGGCGACGCCGAGGCCGAGAACGGACAGGGGAACCGCGGCTGCTTTCCTCACACAGCAATGATGCCCGACGTACGGCCCGCCTCCCGCATAACCTGGCGAAGACCGGAGCCCGGGCACGGCAAGATGGACGCATGAGTGCGTTGAAGGACAAGCTGAAGGCCGACCTCGCGGCCTCGATGAAGGCCCGTGACGAGGTACGGGTCCGGACGATCCGGATGGCTCTGGCCGCCGTCAACGTCGAGGAGGTCGCGGGCAAGGAGGCACGCGAGCTCTCCGACGACGAGGTGATCAAGGTGCTGACCCGCGAGGCCAAGAAGCGCCGCGAGGCCTCCGAGGCGTTCGCGGGCGCCGGACGGGCCGAGCAGGCCCAGGCGGAGCTGGACGAGCAGGCGGTCCTCGAGGAGTACCTTCCCGCCCAGCTGAGCGACGACGAGCTGAACGCGCTCGTCGACGAGGCGATCGCCGAGAGCGGCGCGCAGGGCCCCAAGGCCATGGGGCAGGTCATGAAGATCCTGAACCCGAAGGTCGCCGGCCGCGCCGAGGGCGGCCGCGTCGCCCAGGCCGTACGCGCCCGTCTGTCCGCGTAACGGCCCGGGCGCCGAGACGGTACCGGCCCGGGCGCCGAGACGGTACCGGCCCGGGCGCCGAGACGGTACCGGCCCGGGCGCTGAGACGCCGAAGGGCCGCTCCCCGGCGAGGGAGCGGCCCATCGGACGAGATCAGTTGAACGGATCGAACGGCGAGTCGCCACCGCCGAACCCGCGGCCGTTGCCGCCGCCGCGCCCGCCACCGGGGCCATCGCCACCGCGCCCGCCACCGGGACCGTCGCCAGGACCGCCGCCCCGGTCGGACTTCGGCTTCGGCGGGGGCGCGCACTGGTGGGCGCAGCCGCCGAACCTCGACATGTCCGGCTTCACGAACGACGTGGCATCGACGCCCTTGAGCGCCGCCAGGAAGGTGGCCTTCCAGATCGGACCGGGGACGGTGGCGCCGAAGACCGTGCCGTACGTGCGGCCTGCCATCACCTGTCCGGGGAGCGGGTACCGCATCGGGCCGCGCGGGTCGCCGAGGCTGACCGCGCCCGCGAGGTCGGGAGTGAACCCGGCGAACCAGACGGTGCGGGACTGGTCGCCGGTACCGGTCTTGCCGGCGGCGTCCCGGCCGATGCCGCCGACGCCCGACATGGTGCCCTTGGTGAACACGCCCGACATGATGTAGGTGGCGGCGTCCGCGATCTCGTTCTCGACGGCCTGCTTGCAGGACGGCTTGAACGAGGTCACCTTGTTGTAGCGGTCGGTGATCTCCGTGATCGCCATGGGCTTGCAGTACTTCCCGCGCGCCGCGATGGCCGCGTACGCGCTGGCCACGGTCACCGGATCCATCTCGTTGAAGCCGAGCGTGAACGTCTGGAACTCGCGGAGCTTGGTTCCGTCGGCCCGCTTGATGCCGAAGTCCTTGGCGGTCTTCACGACGTCGCAGAGCCCCACCCTCTGCTCCAAGGCCATGAAGAAGGTGTTCACCGACTTCAAGGTGCCGGTCTGCAGGGTCAGGAACCCGCCGCTGCCGCCCTCGGAGTTGTGCTGGACGACCCCGGGGTCACCGACCTGGTTGCCGTCGCAGTCCTTGAAGGCCGCGGAGCCGCTGGCCTGGAAGGTCGCGCCGGTGCTGATGCCGTCGTTGATCTTCCACCCTTCCTTCAAGGCGGTGATCAGCGTGAACACCTTGAAGGTCGATCCCGCCTGGAAGCCCGCGCCGCCGCCGTGCAGCGCGTCGGCCACGACGTTGATCGACATCTCGTTCTTCTTCTTGCTGGTGCCGAACTTCCGGCTGGCGGCCATCGCCCTGATGGCACCCGTGCCCGGTTCGACCAGAGCCTCGGAGGCGACCGGCTTGTCGGACGGGTGGACGTACTTCTTGATCGCCGTCTCGGCGGCCTTCTGCATCTTCCGGTTCAGCGTGGTGCGGATCGTCAGGCCGCCGCGGGCCAGGAAGTCCTGACGGGCCTTCTTGGTCTTGCCGAACTGCGTGTCGTTGAGGATCTCGTTGCGCACGTACAGGCAGAAGTACGGGTAGTCGCTCTCCTCGCAGCCGCCGGGGATCTCCTTGTCCTTCCACCCCAGCTTCTTCTTCTTGGCCGCGTCGCGCTCGGCCTCGGTGATGATCTTCAGCTCGGCCATGCGGTCGAGCACGACGTTGCGCCGGGCCAGCAGCCGGTCCCGGAACGTCTTGCCCCGGTTGGGGTCGGTGGCGTTCGGGTCCTGGACGGCTCCCGCCAGCGTCGCGGACTCGGCCAGGTTCAGCTCCGAGGCGTGCTTGCCGAAGAACCGCTTGGACGCCGCCTCGATGCCGTACGCGCTGGCGCCGAAGTAGGCGATGTTGAGATACCGGTTGAGGATCTCGTCCTTGCTGTACTTCTGCTCCATCGACATCGCGTAGCGGATCTCGTTGAGCTTGCGCCCGACGGTCGGCGCCACGGCGGCGGCCTTCTCCTCGTCGGTCTCCGCCTTGTTGAACAGGACCTGCTTCACGTACTGCTGGGTGATGGACGAGCCGCCCTGGGTCACCCCGCCGGTCGTGAGGTTTTTCACCAGCGCACGGGTGGTGCCCTCGACGTCGAGCGGGCCGTGCTCGTAGAAGCGGAAGTCCTCGATCGCCACGATCGCCTTACGCATGATCGGCGCGATGCGGTCCATCGAGACAGATTCCCGGTTCTCGAAGTAGAACTGGGCGATCTGCTTGCCGTCCGCGTCGAGCAGGACCGTCTTCTCGGGCAGCGGCGGTTCGTCGAGGTCCGCCGGCTTGAGGCTCAGGGTCTCGATGCTCGATTTGACCGTGACGCCGGCCCCGCCGACCGCGGGTAGTGCAATCGCCGCCGCCAGCACCCCCGCGACGCCCGCGGCGCCGACAAGACGCAGGGCCGCACCTGTCCGGGATGCCAGAGTTTTGCCGTGAGCTTGCACGGAACCTAGGGTACGTCCGTTTGGCGGCTCTCCCGGCATCGACCTCACGGAACCGCATTACCCCCGCGAGGGGGGGACTAGTCATTCCCGGCCACATGGCCTGACATGACCATGCACGAATTTGGTCCCCCCGGGGTATGTCGGTTCGATCGTTTCCTTGCGTACTTTCTCCTCTGCGGCTACTGCAAACCAGGAGGCCCGACGCCCGCGCCCGTCGGCCGAAACGACGACTGACCACCTAAGGGGAGTGGGGTCGAACATGTGGATCACGGATTGGACCTCCCGTGCCGCCTGCCGAGGTGCGGATCCTGACGCACTCTTCGTGCAAGGCGCCGCCCAGAACCGGGCCAAGCTCATCTGCCGTGGATGCCCCGTCCGTACCGAATGCCTCGCCGATGCGCTGGACAATCGCATCGAGTTCGGGGTGTGGGGCGGGATGACGGAGAGGGAACGGCGCGCGCTGCTGAGGCGCAGGCCGGACGTGGAGTCCTGGCGAGACCTGCTGGAGTCCGCCAAGGAAGAGTACGAGCGGACGAACGAGCTGATCGCCGGCTGAGTCCGGCGCGGCGTCCCGCTGTGGAGCGGGACGCCGGACGACATGTCTTCAGGACGCGAGAAGTTGCCCGATCTGGCGCAGTCCCGCCAGATCGTGCACGTCCTCGGGCATCGCGGGCACCTGTGCGATGGGCACCGTCGGATGGGCCGAGGTGAAGTGTTCCTGCTGGCGCCGCTCCCGGGCGGCGAGCTGCATCCTTCCGGCGTGCAGCCGCAGCACGGCGGCGGTCAGCTCGTGCTCGCCCCTGGCGTCGAGCTCCTCGGCGGCGGCGGAGCTGCGCGCCGCCGACAGCGACGGCGCCAGCGGACGGTGGACACGGTTGACGACGAGCCCGGCCAGTGGCATGCGCTCGTCGGCCAGCCGTTCCACGAAGTAGGACGCCTCGCGCATCGCGTCACGCTCCGGCGCCGCGACGACGACGAAGGCGGTGCCGGGTGCCTGGAGCAGCCGGTACGTCTGCTCGGCGCGCTGCCGGAAGCCGCCGAACACCGCGTCGAGCGCGGTGACGAACATCTGGATGTCCCGCAGCACCTGGGCCCCGATGACCTTGGTCAGGATGCCCGCGACCATCCCGAATCCGGCGTTGAGCAGCTTGAACGCACTACGTCCGCCGGCCTTGGCCGGCGCGGAGAGGATGCGGATCAGCCTGCCGTCGAGGAACCGGCCGAGGCGTTCGGGGGCGTCGAGGAAGTCGAGCGCCGACCGCGACGGCGGGGTGTCCACCACGATCAGGTCCCACTCGTCCGAGCGGCGCAGCTGGCCCAGCTTCTCCATGGCCATGTACTCCTGCGTGCCGGAGAAGCTGGACGACAACGACTGGTAGAAGGGGTTCGTCAGGATCTGCCGGGCGCGCTCGGGGTCGGCGTGGGCCTCGATGATCTCGTCGAAGGTCCGCTTCATGTCGAGCATCATCGCGTGCAGCTCGCCGCCTGCCTCCCCGGCGCCGTCGACGCCGTGGACCCGCCTGGGGGTGTTGTCGAGCTCGGTCAGGCCCATCGCCTGGGCGAGCCGCCTGGCGGGGTCCACGGTCAGGACGACCACCGAGCGGCCCCGCTCGGCGGCGCGCAGCCCGAGGGCCGCGGCCGTCGTGGTCTTGCCGACACCGCCCGAGCCGCAGCACACGATGATCCGCGTGTCCGGATCATCCAAGATCGCGTCGATGTCCAGCGCGGGCGCCGTCCTGGTCACAGCTCAGCCTCTCACTCGGTGCACTCGATCAGCAGGTCACGCGGCGCACTGTTCACGCCACAGACTGGGCGCGCAGGGCGTCGGCCAGTTCGTAGAGCCCGGCCAGGTCGGCGCCGTCGGGCAGCAGCGGCAGGTCGTACCGCGGCACGCCGGTCTCCTCCAGCGCGACGCGCTCCCGCTTCTCCAGCTCGGTCCGCAGGGCGTGCTCGGTCACCTCCCGGGCGAGGGCCTCGGCGACCGCGGAGGCGTCGGCCGTGGCGTCCGTCAGCCCGGCCGCCTTGAGGCCGAGCGCGAGCTCGGCGGAGTCGAACCTGCCCTGGCCGGCCGCCTTCAGCACACCCTCGGGCAGCCCGGCGGGGCGCACCATGTTGACGAACACGCCGCCGACCGGAAGCCCGGTCGAGCGCAGCTCCTCGATGCCGTCCAGGGTCTCCTGTACGGGCATCTCCTCCAGGAGCGTCACGAAGTGGACCGCCGTCTCCGGGGAGGCGAGGACGCCCCGTACGAGGTCGGCGTGGTTCTTGATGGGCCCGACCCGGGCCAGCCCGGCGACCTCCTGCGTCACGTTCAGGAAGCGCGCGACCCGGCCGGTCGGGGGCGCGTCCATGACCACCGCGTCGTACACCCTCCGGCCCAGCTTGTCGCGGCGCCGTACGGCCTCGCTGGTCTTGCCGGTGACCAGGACGTCCCGCAGACCGGGGGCGATGGTCGTGGCGAAGTCGACCACGCCCATGCGGGTCAGCGCCTTGCCCACGCGCTTGATGCCGTAGAACATCTCGAGGTATTCGAGCATCGCCTCTTCGGGGTCGACGGCAAGCGCGTACACGTCGCCGCCGCCGGGCGCCACGGCGATCTTGCGCTCCTCGTACGGCAGCGGCTGCAGGTCGAACGCCTGGGCGATGCCCTGCCGTCCCTCGACCTCGACGAGCAGCACCTTGCGCCCGCCCGCCGCCAGGGCGAGCGCGAGCGCGGCGGCCACCGTGGTCTTCCCGGTGCCGCCCTTGCCGCTCACCACGTGCAGGCGCACGCCGTCCCAGTCGGTGTCACGGGCCTCCCCGTTGCTTCCGGCGCGACCGCCGGTCGGCTGACTCACCGTGCCTCCTCCGCGTCGGCGTGCCTGCTCCACTCGCCCACGTGAGGAAGGCTACCCAAGGGTTACCTGCCGATACGCGGGGGTCGTCCCCCGTCGCGACCGATCGGGTAAGGGTTGGCCAACGGGCTCTCGCCCGAACCGTGTTCCTGAGCACCCCGGGCGCGCCCCGCCTCGATAGCCTTTGGCCATGACCAAGTGGGAATACGTCACCGTGCCGCTGCTCACGCACGCGACGAAGCAAATTCTGGACAATTGGGGCGAAGACGGGTGGGAGCTCGTCTCGGTCATCCCGGGGCCCAACCCGGAGCAGTTGGTCGCCTACATGAAGCGGCCCAAGTGATGGCGACCCCGGAGGAGCGGCTCGCCGAGCTCGGGCTCACGCTGCCCGAGGTCGTGCCCCCGCTGGCCGCGTACGTGCCCGCCGTACGGACGGGTGACCACGTCTACACCTCCGGCCAGCTCCCGCTCGTGAAGGGCGAGCTGGGCGTCACCGGCAAGGTCGGCGCGGAGGTGTCGGCCGAGGAGGCCAAGGAGCAGGCGCGCATCTGCGCCGTCAACGCCCTGGCGGCCATCAAGTCCCTGGTGGGCGACCTGTCGCAGGTCGTGCGGATCGTGAAAGTGGTCGGGTTCGTCGCGAGCGCTCCCGGCTTCACCGGGCAGCCGCAGGTCGTCAACGGCGCCAGCGAACTGCTCGGCGAGGTGTTCGGCGAGGCGGGCAGGCACGCGAGGAGCGCGGTCGGCGTGGCGGTGCTTCCGCTCGACGCCCCGGTCGAGGTGGAGGTCATCGCGGAGGTCCGCTGACGGGGATCCGGCTCACCGGAACCGGGGATTGCGGTCTCGCGAAGGCGTGGGGGAGCATGGGGGCCGGCCGAACCGATGATTGTTCTGGAGGACCTCATGGGGTTTCCGCTGCCCGGCGAGGTCGGCGAGCGGGCACGGGAGATCCTCGCCGGCCGCCTGGCCCCCGTCCCCGCGCGGGACGCGGCCACGGTGGTGTTGCTGCGTGACGATCCCCTGGAGGTGTACCTCCTCAGGCGCACGGCCACGATGGCCTTCGCCGCCGGCGCGTACGTGTTCCCCGGCGGGTCGGTCGACCCGCGGGACGCCGACCACGCCGTGGCCTGGGCGGGTCCCTCGCCCGCGGAGTGGGGTGAGGTCTTCCGGGCCGGCGAGAGCACGGCCCGGGGCCTCGTCTGCGCGGCCGTACGCGAGACGTTCGAGGAGTCGGGCGTGCTTCTGGCCGGGCCGGGCCCGGAGGCGGTGGTAACGGACACGACCGGACCCGACTGGGAGGCCGACCGCCTCGCGCTGATCGCGCGCACGCTGTCGTTCGCCGAGTTCCTCGACCGGCGCGGTCTCGTGCTCAGGTCCGACCTGCTCAAGGCGTGGGCGCACTGGATCACGCCGGTCGTGGAGCCCCGGCGCTTCGACACCCGCTTCTTCGTGGCGGCCTTGCCGCCCGGGCAGCGTACGCGTGACGTGGGCGGGGAGGCGTCGGGGGTCGCCTGGATGCGGCCGCGGGACGCGCTCGCCGCCGCGAGGGCGGGAACGGCGCACCTGCTGCCGCCCACCTTCCGGACGCTGGCCGAGATGGCGGCGTTCGAGTCGGCCGGCGACGTGCTCGCCTGCCCCCGGTCGATCACGACCGTCCTGCCGGAACCCGCCGAGGTGGACGGGCGGATGGTGCTGATGTTCCCCGAGACAGGAGAGACGGGCGAGTGAGCGGTCTGCGCATCCCGCTGGAGGGACCGGACGGTGCGGGCACGGCGAGCACCGTGAACGTGCTGGCGCCCAATCCGTCGCCGATGACCCTCGACGGCACCAACACGTGGATCGTCGGCGGGGAGCGGGCCGTGCTGGTCGTCGATCCCGGCCCGGACGACGAGGCCCACCTGCGGCGGGTCGCCGAGCGGGTGGACGGCCGCGGGGTGACCGCCGTCCTGCTGACGCACGGCCATCCCGACCACAGCGAGGGGGCGGGGACACTGGCGCGGATGCTCGGCGCGCCGGTGCGGGCGCTCGACCCCCGGCACCGCCTGGGCGACGAGGGCCTGGTCGACGGCGACGTCGTCACGGCGGGCGACGTGGAGATGCGGGTCGTCGGCACGCCCGGGCACTCGTTCGACTCGCTGTGCTTCTGGCTGCCCGGCGACCGGGCGATGCTCACCGGCGACACCGTCCTCGGCCGGGGCACGACCGTGATCGCCCCCGACGGGAACCTCGGTGACTACCTGCGCAGCCTCGACAGGCTGCGGCATGGCGCCGAGATGCTGGAGGCCGCCGCGCTGCTGCCCGGCCACGGGCCCGTGCTGCCCGACCCGTCCGCGGTGCTCGACGCGTACATCGCCCACCGGCGTGAGCGGCTGGAGCAGATCCGCGAGGCCATCCGCAGGGGCGCCAGGGACGCCCGCGAGATCGTCGAGATGGTCTACGCCGAGGTGGACCGGTCGCTGTGGCCGGCCGCCGAGATGTCGGTCGCGGCCCAGCTCGACTACCTGAAGACCCTTTAGCGCGAGCGGTTGTAGAGCCGCTCCCTGTCCATGATCACCACGGCCTTGGCCTCGATGCGCAGCCAGCCGCGCTGGGCGAAGTCGGCCAGGGCCTTGTTGACCGTCTCCCGCGAGGCGCCCACGAGCTGGGCGAGCTCCTCCTGGGTGAGGTCGTGGTGCACCCGGATGCCGTCGTCGGTCTTCTGCCCGAAACGGTCGGCCAGGTCGAGGAGCTGCTTGGCGACACGCCCCGGGACGTCGGTGAAGACGAGGTCCGCGAGCACGTCGTTCGTACGGCGCAGCCGCTGGGCCAGGGCACGCAGCAGGTGGAGGGCGACCTCGGGCCGGCCGGTCAGCCACGGCCGCAGGTCGTCGTGGCCCAGCCCCGCCAGGCGTACGTCGGTCAGCGCGATCGCCGAGGCCGTGCGCGGGCGCGGGTCGAACAGGGACAGCTCGCCGAACATCTCGCCCGGGCCGAGCACGCTCAGCAGGTTCTCCCGGCCGTCGGGGGCGGTGCGCGCCAGCTTGATCTTGCCCTCGAGCACCACGTAGAGCCGGTCGCCCGTCTCGTTCTCACTGAAGAGGGTGCGGCCCTTGGGCAGCTCCACCTCGGTGATGCTCGCACGCAGAGCCGCGGCGCTCTCGCGGTCGAGCGCGGAGAACAGCGGCGCCTTGCTCAGTACTTCCTCGGTGCTCACGGTGCCTCCTTGCTGCGGGCGCGCTCGGTCGCCGGCTCCGTGCTAGCCATTGTGACCCACGCCTTCCGCGACGCATTACGGGGTGTCCCGTTACGTGGCATGGGCGTCGATCCCGGCTCGCAGTCGTGTGCGTGGTGCCTGGCGAAACAACACAATCTTGGCGGAAACCTATCCTTACGCCCATTGCGCGCTCGACCGGCTCGGGCGGCCGGCCGTCCCCCTACGGACTCAGTGTATTGCGCAGCGTAGGGACAAATTGGCAAATACAGGCCGCATATGTGGCATGTATGACAAGTCTCCCGTCGTGGTGGACCGGGAGCTGGGCGGTCGTCCCAGGCCCTACGCTTGCGGCATGGCGACGAACACGGCCGCTCCCCGACGGCGTCAGCGCCAGGCCGAGACCCGCCTGGGGCTCGTGCGGCGGGCGCGGCGAACCAACCGGATTCTGGCCGAGACCTACCCCGACGCCCATTGCGAACTCGACTTCGGCAACCCTCTGGAGCTGCTGGTCGCCACGATCCTCTCGGCGCAATGCACGGACAAGAGAGTCAACATGGTCACTCCGGTGCTCTTCGCCAAGTACCGGACCGCGGCCGACTACGCCGGAGCCGATCGCGCCGAACTCGAGGAGATCATCAAGTCGACCGGGTTCTTCCGCGCGAAGGCCAACAGCATCATCGGGATGGCGCAGGCCCTTTGTGAACACCACAAGGGGGAGGTTCCGGGCAAGCTGGCCGACCTGGTCAAGCTCCCCGGCGTGGGCCGTAAGACCGCGAACGTCGTGCTCGGCAACGCCTTCGACGTCCCCGGCATCACCGTCGACACGCACTTCCAGCGGCTGACCAGGCGCTTCGGCTGGACGGCCGAGACCGATCCGGTGAAGATCGAGCACGAGGTCGGCGAACTGATCCCCAAGTCCGAGTGGACGATGCTGTCGCATCGGCTGATCTGGCACGGCCGCCGCATCTGCCACGCGCGCAAGCCCGCCTGCGGCGTGTGCCCCCTCGCCGCGCTCTGCCCGTCGTACGGCACCGGCCCCACCGACCCGGACGAGGCGCGCAAGCTGGTGCGTCCGGGCCCGTTCTCGTGAATCCGTAATGATCGGGAAGCTCCGGCGTTCTTCCGTGGTTGTACGGCACGCCTGGGCCTGCTTGTACCCGGTGTGACGATGTGGAGGTGGTCGTGGCTCCCGCCTGGCTGACGGAGCTGGCCGCGAAGGCCGCGCACAATCCTGTCCCCACCGCGCTGCGGCCGCCCGCGAACGGCTCCGGCCGCTCGGCCGCGGTGCTGTTGCTGTTCGGCGAGGGGCCGGAAGGCCCCGACATCCTGCTCATCCAGCGCAGTTCAAAGGGCCGCGTGCACGCCGGCCAGCCCGCGTTCCCCGGCGGCGGCGTCGACCCCGAAGACGACGGCCCGATCGGCGCCGCGCTGCGGGAGGCACAGGAGGAGACCGGGCTCGACCCCACGGGCGTCGAGGTCGTCGGGACCATGCCGGAGCTCTACGTGTGGCGCAGCGACAACCGGGTGACGCCCGTGCTCGCCTGGTGGCACACGCCCTGCGCCGTGCACGCCGCCTCTCCCGACGAGGTCGAGGCCGTCGAGCGGGTCCCGGTCGCGGAGCTGGTGGACCCGGCCAACCGGCTGCGGCTGCGCCACCCGCGTGGGATCGTCCCCTCCGTGGCGTTCCGCGTACGCGGCCTGCTCGTGTGGGGCTTCACCGCCGGGGTGCTGGACGGCGTGCTGACGGCGGCGGGCTTCGAGCGCCCCTGGGACCGCTCACGTGTCGAGGATCTTCCCCCCGAGGTCGTGAACCTGGCCGCGCGGGGCTGAGCCGGCGGGTGCTCGTACGCCGCGTATGGCGACGAGACCCGGCAGACGCCCGCACACGACGACTGGCGTGCCTATACCGTGGGAACTGTGCGCGGCGATCTTCTGGATCTCATCCTGATCGGCCTGGTGGTGGCCTTCGCGGTGTCGGGTTACCGGCAGGGCTTCATCATCGGGGCCTTCAGCTTCATCGGATTCGTCGGCGGCGCCATCCTGGGGTTGTTCATCGCGCCACCCCTGGCGGGAGCGATCGTCAGCGGCGACATCGAGCGGGCCCTGTTAGCCATCGTCATCGTCTTCCTGACGGCCACCGTCGGGCAGTTCGCGTCCTCCACCATCGGCGCCATGGCCCGTAGCCACGTCACGTGGGAGCCCGCCAAGGCGGTCGACGCCTTCGGCGGCTCGGTCGCCAGCGGCCTGTCGGTTCTGGCGATCGCCTGGCTGATCGGTTCCCTGATGGTCTCGATGAGCATCGGCCAGCCGCTGGTCAAGGATCAGATCAACGGCTCGGTGATCTGGCAGAGCGTCGACGACGCCATCCCTGACGGCGTGGGAGCGCTGCAGAAGCAGTTCAGGGACTTCGTCAGCACCTCGGAGTGGCCGCAGGTCATCACCTCCATCGGCGGCCAGAACGTGCCGCCGCCGGACCAGAGCCTGATCAACGGCAGCCCCGCCCTCGTGCGGGCTCGCAGGGCGATCGTCAAGGTGCAGGGCACCGCACCGAGCTGCCGCAAGCGCATCGAGGGGACCGGGTTCGTCTACGCGCGGCAGCGGATCATGACCAACGCCCACGTCGTCGCCGGGGTCACGGAAGGGCTGCACGTGACCGATTACGACGGCACCCAGTACGACGCCAGGGTCGTCCTCTACAACCCCGAGCGCGACATCGCGGTGCTGTTCGTCCCGGACCTCCCGATCGGCGCGCTGCGCTTCGACATGACCGCCGAGAAGGGCGACAGCGCGATCATCGCCGGCTACCCGAAGGGACATCCCTTCACGCCGCTCGCCGCGCGCATCAGGGTCAAGCAGCGCGCCGAGTCGTACGACATCTACAACCAGCGCAAGGTGGAGCGTGAGGTCTACGCGATCCGCGGCAAGGTCCAGCCGGGCAACTCGGGCGGGCCGCTGCTGAGCCCGGAGGGCCGGGTGCTCGGGGTCATCTTCGCCGCCGCGACGGACCAGCCGGAGACGGGCTTCGCGCTCACGGCGGAGGAGGTCATGAACGACGCCACCGACGGCAGCGGCGCCGTCGTCCGTGTGGACACGCAGGACTGCGACTGACGCGCGGGCTACTCGCCGGGGGTCAGGCGGGTGAGGACGGCGGAGACGGCGGAGCCGGCGTCGGCGTTCCCCTCGTCGATGACGGCCGTGATCGCGTCGGCCTCCACCGCCAGGGCCCGCAGGTCGAGTCCGTAGGGCCGGGTCGAGCCGTACGCGCCGAGCCGGGCGGATCCACGCGTCAGCAGGGCGGCGGCGCCGGCGAGGTTGCCGCGCTGGATGTGCGTGAGGCCGACGCATATCTGCGCGAGCCCCTGCCACAGCTCGCGTTCCTCGGCCGGGCCGGTCTTCCAGCGGGCCTCCAGCACCTCGTGGGCGTGGAACGGCCGGCCCGCCGCGAGCAGCTTCCTGGCCTCCTCCAGCGCCTCCTCGGCGGCGGGGGCGTAGTCGTCCGGCACCCGGGGCACTCCCTCGGTGCCTTTGGGGAGCGGCCTGCCGTACTCGTCGCGAGGACGTGCATTGCGGGGGCGGCCCGCTTCGTCACGGTCACGCATGATCTCTCCGCAGGGCGCGTGGGCGGTTCAGGGCGGCCGAAGCACCGGCGATCTCCTGGAGCATCGTAGATCAACCAGGAAGTTGGGCCACTTCAGGGCACATTTCTACTATCTCCTTCAAGATCACGGGTGTCGATCCGGCAGCCGGTCGCGACAACCGACGTGGCAGCCGTTCGTGGCAGCCGTTCGTGGCAGCCGTTCGTGGCAGGGGGAGGACGGCTGCCGGGGGGCGGGGCACCGGACGGCGTCTCAGCGGTCGGGTTCGGGGTCGGAGAGCCAGGAGACGAGCTCGGCGTTGAACTGCTCGGGGCGCTCCTCGTGCGGGAAATGCCCGGCGCCCTCGATCAGCCGCCATCGGTACGGCGCGGCGACGAACCTGCTGGAGCCCTGGGCGGTCCGCGGCAGGACGCACGGGTCGAGCGCGCCGTGCAGTTGCAGCGTCGGCGCCTCGATCTCGGCGCGCATCTGCCGGGCGTAGCGGAAGCCGTCCGGGCGCATCTGGGATCGGGCGAACCAGCGGTAGTACTCCAGCGCGCAGTGGGCGACCGCCGGGATCCGCATGGCCTCCCGGTACACATGTGTCACGCCGTCGCCCGGCCACTGCGGCCCGGCCCACCTCTCGACCATGCGGCCCACCGCCGCGCCGCCCTTGCGGGTCAGCTTCCGCTCCGGCAGGAAGGGCAACTGGAACCCCAGGGCGTAGCGGCCGGCCTTGAGCTGCCCCAGCGGATCGGTGAACAGCGCGGCGCGCAGGCGCAGCGGATGCGGCGCCGACACCGCGACCAGCCGCCGCACCACCTTCGGGTCGAGGACGCCCATCGTCCAGCCCAGCAGACCACCCCAGTCGTGGCCCACCACGACGGCGCTCGTCTCGCCGAGCGCGCGCACCAGACCCGCCGCGTCCACGGCCAGCGTGGGCAGGTCGTATCCACGTGGCGGCTTGTCGCTGGTGCCGTATCCGCGCAGGTCGACGGCGACGGCCCGGTAGCCGGCCGCGGCCAGCGCGGGAAGCTGGTGCCGCCAGGTCCACCAGAACTGGGGGAACCCGTGCAGCAGCAGGACCAGCGGCCCGTCTCCGGCCTCGGCCACGTGGAACCGCACACCGCCCGCGTGCACCGTCCGGTGCGTCCAGGGGCCGTCGACCTCGATCAGCGTCTCGTCAACCGGCATCGCTCACGGACTCCCGGTGGGCGCCCACCTGGCCGGCGGTCGGGCCGGTGTACGGCGGCGGCGCCGGGGCCGCGGGGCGCGGTGTGGCGGCTGAAATCTCCTCCGGCAGCTCCTCGGCCTCCTCCGGACCCCCGAGGCCGCGCAGGCTCCGCCTGGTGCGCTTCATGCCGGTCAGCCCCTTGAGCCGCCGGTAGCCGATGAAGATCAGCAGCCCGGCCATCAGGAGGTAGAACACGGTGACGATCGTGAACGCGAGCCATGTGGCCAGCCCCACGGCCACGAGGGCGTACGCGATCGCGAAGGAGGCCAGGATCAGGCACAGGTGCCCGATGAAGGCCGCGGCGCCGAACAGCCCGGCGGCCATGCCGACCCGCTTCGCGTCGAACTTGAGCTCGGCCTTCGCCAGCTCGATCTCCGACCGTACGAGGGTCGAGATGTGATGGCTCGCCTGGGCGACCAGCGCACCGAGCGATTCGTCCTCGGGCATGAGCGATCTCCTATCTGCGACTATCAAACATCATCTCGTGCCCGTCCGCGCGCGTGCACGCGAAGCCCCTCGCCTGTGGATGACCGCAGTCCGGAGGCCGCACAGGCGGGGACCTGCCCACAGACGGCCGGAATATGACGCCCCAGGCGATCTGCCCGCTCCCCGCCGCACCGAACCGGCGGCGGGGCGGAGACGAGGAAGGCGCGGACGCCGTACGTCCACGCCTTCCTCAGGAGATCGGGCGGTTCGCGATCAGTCGTCGCTCTTGGCGCTGGGCAGCTTCTCCGCGATCAGGTTCATGACCGAGCTGTCGGTCAGCGTGGTGACGTCGCCGAGGGAGCGGTTCTCCGCCACGTCGCGCAGCAGCCGGCGCATGATCTTGCCGGAGCGGGTCTTCGGCAGCTCTGGTACGACCAGGATCTGCCGCGGCTTGGCGATCGGGCCGAGCGTCTTGGCCACGTGGGCGCGCAGCTCGGTGGCGATGTCGTCGCTCTCCTCCGCGCTGCCGCGCAGGATCACGAAGGCCACGATGGCCTGGCCGGTCAGCGGGTCGGTGGCGCCCACGACGGCCGCCTCGGCCACCTTCGGGTGGCTGACCAGCGCGCTCTCGACCTCGGTCGTGGAGATGTTGTGCCCGGAGACGAGCATGACGTCGTCCACCCGGCCGAGCAGCCACAGGTCGCCGTCCTCGTCGCGCTTGGCGCCGTCGCCGGGGAAGTACATCCCCTCGAACCGCGACCAGTAGGTGTCGACGTAGCGCTTGTCGTCGCCCCAGATCGTGCGGAGCATGGCCGGCCAGGGCTCGCGGACCACGAGGAACCCGCCGCCGCCGTTCGGCACCGAGTTGCCCTGGTCGTCGACCACGTCGGCCGCGATGCCGGGCAGCGGCTGCATGGCGGCGCCGGGCTTGGCGGCCGTGACGCCGGGGAGCGGGCTGATCATGATGCCGCCCGTCTCCGTCTGCCACCACGTGTCCACGACGGGGCAGCGGTCGGCGCCGATGTGCTCGCGGTACCAGACGTACGCCTCGGGGTTGATGGGCTCGCCGACCGACCCGAGCACCCGCAGGGACGACATGTCGTACTTCGCCGGGATGTCGTCGCCCCACTTCATGAACGTACGGATCGCGGTGGGGGCGGTGTAGAGAATCGTGACCTTGTACTTCTGCACGATCTCCCAGAAGCGGCCGCGGTGCGGGGTGTCCGGGGTGCCCTCGTAGATCACGCTGGTCGCGCCGTTGGCGAGCGGGCCGTACACGATGTAGGAGTGCCCGGTCACCCAGCCGATGTCGGCCGTGCACCAGTAGATGTCGGTCTCGGGCTTGAGGTCGAAGACCGCGTCGTGGGTCCAGGCGACCTGGGTGAGGTAGCCGCCGGTGGTGTGCAGGATGCCCTTGGGCTTCCCGGTCGTGCCGCTGGTGTAGAGGATGTACAGCGGGTCCTCGGCGTCGTGCGGCACCGGCTCGTGCTCGGCCGGCTGGCGCTCCACGAGGTCGTGCCACCAGACGTCCCGGTCGCTCCACGCGACGTCCTGGCCGGTCCTGCGCACCACGAGGACATGCTCGACGCCGGGGGACTCGGCGACCGCCTCGTCGACCGTCGGCTTGAGCGCGCTCGGCGCGCCGCGGCGGAAGCCGCCGTCGGCCGTGACGACGACCTTGGCGTCCGCGTCGTGGATGCGGCTCTTCAGGGCGGAGGCGGAGAATCCGCCGAAGACCACCGAGTGGATCGCCCCGATCCGGGCGCAGGCCAGCAGGGTGATCGGCAGCTCGGGGATCATCGGCATGTAGACCGCGACCCGGTCGCCCTTGCGCACCCCCAGCTCCTGCAGCGCGTTGGCCGCCTTCGCGACCTCCTTCTGCAGGTCGGCGTAGGTGATCGTACGGCTGTCGCCCTCCGGCTCACCCTCCCAGTAGTAGGCGACCTTGTCGCCGCGGCCGGCCTCCACGTGGCGGTCGACGCAGTTGTAGGCGACGTTGAGCTTGCCGCCGATGAACCACTTGGCGAAGGGCGGCTCCCACTCCAGCGTGGTGTCCCAGCGCTCCGCCCACGTCAGCCGCTCCGCGGCGCGCTCCCAGAAGGCGAGCCGGTCCCGGGCGGCCTCCTCGTAGGCGTCCGCCGTGACGTTCGCGGCCGACGCCAGGTCCGCCGGGGGCTCGAACCGGCGCGTCTCGCTCAGCAGGTTCGACAGCGTCTCCTGGGTTTCCTGACCGGGGGTCTCGGTGGCCACTCCGTGCTCCTTCAGCGTCTAAAAGGTTGTCTCTCGTTCGGCCGCCTCGGCCAAGCAGGGGTATGTCGTGTCCCACTTCACCAGGCGAGCGGCGTCAAGTACAAGTAATCGGGCTGGGGGCGTTTTGTCCGGTTACCGGCCTTTGGCCTGCAAATTTAGCCGCAGGCGAGGAGCCCGCCGAGACCGGTGCCGCCGTTGTGCGGTGAACGGCCGCACCTCCTCGGCGAACGACGTTCTACCGGCGGGTATGGTCGGGGGCTGTGAGCGATCCCCTGGCCGTGATCGCCGGACTGCCCGGCGTGCCCGAGGCCGTGCAGGAGGCCCGCGAGGCCGTCGACCGGCTCTACCGTCACCGGGTGCTGCGCCGGCGCAGTCCCGAGGTGTCGGCCGAGTCGGCCCTGCGCGGCGCGCGTGCCTCCGCCGCGATCGAGGGCGTGGACGTGCCGCTCGAGCCGCTGCGCATGGGCGAGGTGACCGACCCCGTCGTGCAGGGCGCGCTGCGCGCCTCGGCCGAACTCGGCCGGCTGGCCCCGACGTGGCGGTCGGCGCCACGCCAGGTGCTCGCCCGGCTGCACGCGCTCGCGGCGGCAGGTCTGACCGCCGAGCCCGGCAGGCCGCGCACCGAGCCCACGACCGCCGATCCGCTCGGGCTCGGCCCGGCGCCCGGACCGGAGGAGACCGCGGCGCGTATGTCGGCCCTCGCCGGGCTTGTCACGGATTCCGCCACGGCGCCCGCACTCGTGCTCGCCGCGATCGTGCACGCCGAGCTGGCGGTGCTGCGTCCCTTCGGCGTGGCCGACGGCCTGGTCGCCCGGGCCGCCGAACGGCTCACACTGGTCGACCTGGGTCTGGACCCCAAGTCGCTGGCCGTCGTCGAGGTGGGCCACGCCGACCTCGGTGACGCGTACGCCGAAAGCCTCAGGGCGTACCTGAAGGGCACGGGCGAGGGCGTCGGAACGTGGGTGCGGCACTGTGCCTCGGCGGTCGTCCACGGCGTGCGCGAGACGACGGCGATCTGTGAGGCCATGTCGCGCTGACGCGCCCGCCCGGCCGCCGACTGCGGACAAAGCAGACGGCGTCCCTGGTATGGGACGCCGTCGCCAGTACGTGTCACCGGGCTACCAAGCGTGCACCTGAATTTGTCGGAGCGGGTCAAGCCCGTCTCGACACGCCTCCCGCGGCTGGTCGCGCGTGGGTACCCGATGCCGTACGCGGACCCGCAGGTCCGTAATCCCTTTTTACGTCCGTTCCCCCGGGATGAAAACCCCCGGTTCCAAGAGCTTTGACGAGTCACGTACGTCATTCCTGTACTTCTGTCCCCATTTATGCCGTATGTCGGCATGAAGGATGCGGTGGGTGACTCCTTGTGGCTGTCGTCCTCACCCGTTGCGACCGCACCTGTCGACATGTCACACTGACTTTTGGAAAAAGTTTTACTCAGATTCGACGGGGTTCTCGACGTCCCTCTCGTGATCAGGCAGCATACGGTGTGTCTCTGATTCGGAACGGCGAGCGTCCCCGGGGGTGTCGGACCCTTGCCATGCCCTGGTCTCTTGTTTAAAGCTTTCTTGTAATACGGGACCGGCTCTACCCCCCCAGAGCCGGACCGCTACGGCGACCCCCGCTATCCCCCCCGGCGGGGGTCGCCCCTTTTCTTGATCTTTATGGCGGGCTTTGCCGATCAGAGCGAACCGCTCGGTCGTGTCCACAGGCGGGGTTTCGTCCACAGAACGTGGTTCGCCGCCCCGGGCCGGTGGCGGTCGCTCGCATTGTGGTCCTCCCGAACGCCGAGTCGTCCCGGACGACAGGGAGACACCGATGCCACGCCCACTGGCCATAACCGACGACCAGGAACTCCTCGACGATCTGCTCCGCATCGCCGCCGCCGCGGGCGTCGAACTCGACGTGGCCCACGCGGCCGCCCACGCCAGGCCGTACTGGACACGGGCGCCGCTGGTCGTGGTCGGCGGCGACCTGGCCGATGAGCTCGCCGCGACGGGTCCGCCGGCCCGGCAGAACGTGGTCGTCGTGACGCGGACGGCCGACGACCCCGACATGTGGCGCAGGTGCGTCGCCGTCGGGGCGCACACCGTGCTGGAGTTGCCCGAGGCCGAGCGGCTCCTCGTGGAGGAGTTCGGCGACGCGGCCGAACCCGCCACCAGGGCGGGCACGGTCGTGTGCGTCGCCGCGGGGAAAGGAGGCGCCGGTGCCAGCGTCCTCGCGGCGTCCCTGGCGCTGACGGCGTCCCGCGCCGGGCTGCGAACGCTTCTCGTCGACGCCGATCCGCTCGGCGGAGGCATCGACGTACTGCTCGGCCAGGAGGAGGCCCTGGGTGCCCGCTGGCCCGACGTCGTCGGAAGGGAAGGCAGGGTGAGCTTCGCCGCCCTGCAGGAGGCGCTGCCCACCTTCGGCGAACTGACGGTGTTGTCGGCACACCGCGGTGAGCCGGTGCGGATACCCCGGGAGGCGATGCGCGTCGTGCTCGACGCCGCGCGGCGCGGCTGCGACCTGGTCGTGGTCGACCTGCCGAGGCACGTCGGCGAAGGCGAGGCGGAGGCCCTCGCCAGGGCCGCCGCGACGATCGTCGTCGTTCCCGCGGACCTGCGGGGGGCGCTCGCGGCGGCCCAGACGGTGACGCTGCTGCGGCCGGGGACCGGCGACCTGCGCCTGGTGATGCGTGCGGGCACGCTCGACCCGGAGGTCGTCGCGGCCTCTCTGTCGGTCCCCTGCGCGGGCGTTCTCCCGGAGGTGCGCGGGCTCGTGGAGACGCTGGATCGGGGCGATCCGCCGCCGCTGCGCCGCTCCCCCCTGGGCCGCTTCTGCGGGGAGCTGATCGATGCCCTGCTGGACGGCTTCCCGGCCGGCAGGACGGGCCAGCCCTCCACCGGGGCGGACGGCCCATGACCCGCGAAGGCCCGGTGACCGTTCCCGGCGTGGGCGCCGACCTGGTCGAGGCGGTCAGGGTACGGCTGTCGCAGACCGGCACCGTTCCCACCGCGGCCCAGGTGGCGGCGGCCCTGCGCGCGGAGCGCGCCGTGCTCGGCGACGCCGAGGTCCTGGCCGTCGCACGCACGCTGCGCGCCCATCTCATCGGCGCGGGTCCCCTCGAGACCCTGCTGGCCGAGCCGGGCGTCACGGACGTCCTGGTCAACGGGCCACGCGAGGTGTGGGTGGACGACGGGGACGGCCTGCGCAGGACGAGCGTGACCTTCCCGGGAGACGACGAGGTCCGCAGGCTCGCCCAGCGCCTGGCCGCGTCGGCCGGACGTCGCCTCGACGACGCCTGCCCCTATGTGGACGCCCGGCTCGCCGGCGGCGTGCGCCTGCACGCGGTGCTCCCGCCCATCGCGGCGGAGGGGACCTGCCTGTCCCTGCGGCTGCCCTCGCGCCGGGCGTTCACGGTGGAGGAACTCGCCGCGGGGGACGGAGCCGCCGTGCTCCGTGCGATCATGGCGGCACGGCTGGCGTTCCTGGTCACCGGAGGAACCGGCACCGGCAAGACGACGATGTTGAGTGCCATGCTCTCCCTCGCGGGCCCGGCGGAGCGCCTGCTGCTGGTCGAGGACTCAGCCGAGCTGCAACCCCCGCACCCTCACGTCGTACGGCTGGAGGCCCGGCCGCCGAACCTGGAGGGCGCGGGCGGGGTCGGGCTGCGCGATCTCGTACGGCAGGCCCTGCGGATGCGGCCGGATCGCCTGGTGGTGGGCGAAGTGCGGGGAGCGGAGGTCGTCGATCTCCTGGCGGCGCTCAACACGGGCCACGAGGGGGGCTGCGGGACGCTGCACGCCAACAACGCCGCCGACGTGCCCGCGCGGCTGGAGGCCCTGGCCTGCGCCGCGGGCCTGTCGAGGGAGGCGGTGCACAGCCAGATCGCCGCCGCGCTCGACCTCGTCATCCACCTCGTGCGCGACGCGGGCGGTGGACGTCGTCGCGTGGCGGAGATCTGCGTGCTCGACCGCGGCACGTCCGGTCTGGTGACGGCGCTTCCGGCGGTGACCTTCGACCCGCACGGCCGGGCGAGCCGAGGCCCGTCATTCGACGTGCTGCGTCGACGGTGCGCGGGGTCGTGGCCCTCATGACGCCGCCGGGCGGGCCTGTCATGGGGCTGGTCGCGGTGCTCGTCGCCGCCCTCGCCACCTGGGTGTGGGCCGGGCCGGATTCCGGGACGACGCGGCTCGCATCGCTCACCGGAACGAGGCGGGCGAGGGACCTGCGCCGGTTCTTGGCGGCGCTCACCCGCCGCCCACGACCCGGCGCGACGGCGGCGGCCTGGCGTGCGGCGTCCATCGAGCTGTGCCAGAGCCTGGCCGCCGAGCTGTCGGCGGGCAGGCCTCCCGGCGACGCCATCGCGCGGGCGGTCTCCTCGGTCAGCCTGCCGGACCCCGCCGCGCTCGCCCCGGTGGTCGCCGCCGCCCGGGACGGCGGCGACGTCGCCGCGGCCCTGTTGGTCGCCGCGCCCGCCCGCGGTGGTGAGGGCCTGGTCAGGCTGGCCGCGTGCTGGCGGGTGAGCGTGGCCGTGGGCGGCGGCCTGACCGCGCTGGTCGAGCGGGTGAGCGTGTCCCTGCGGGAGGCGCAGGCCCACCGGGAGGAGGTGGCCGCACAGCTTTCCGGACCTCGGGCGACCGCCCGGATGCTCGCGGGCCTGCCCGTGCTCGGCCTGCTGATGGCCGCCGGACTCGGCATGAATCCGCTGGCGTTCCTGCTCGGCGGCCCGGCGGGGTTCGCCTGCCTGGTCGTCGGGCTCGCGCTCGACGCCGCCGGAGTCTGGTGGACACGCAGGCTCGTCGCCCGGGCGGAAGAGCCGCCGGGATCTGCTCCCCGATGAGCATGCCGGGAAGGGGGTGCGAGACATGATCGCCGTGCTGGCCGGGGTCCTGACCACGCTGGCGGTGCTGACCTGGCCGGTCGCCCGTTCGCCCGCCGCGCGCCTGAACGCCATCGCGTCGTCGGTGCCGTCCCCGCAAGCGCCGATGCAGGGACCGCCGGGCCACGCGCCGGCGGACGTGAGCGCGTCGCGTCGAGGAGTGGCCATCGCCGCACCCGTAGGACTCGCGGTCCTCCTCCTCGTGGGAGGGCCGGTGGGAGCGCTCGCGGGGACGGCGACGGCCGTCGGCGTTTTCGTCGCCGTGCGCAGGCGAGAGCCCGCCGAAGTCAGGCGACGCCGGGAACGCATCGGGGCCGACCTTCCGTTCGCCGTCGACCTGATCGTCGCCTGTCTGCGAGCCGGGCAACCGATGAGCGGGGCCGTCGAGACGACCGCGGTCGCCATCGCGGGCCCCGTCGGCGAACGCCTCTCGTGGGCCGGCGCTCAGATGCGCCTCGGTGCTCCTCCGGAGGAGGCCTGGGCCGCCCTGGCCGAGGAGCCCGCGCTCGCCGCCTTGGCCAGGACGATGGTCCGGGCCGCGCAGAGCGGTGCACCGGTGGCCGACGTCCTCACGCGGCTCGCCGACGACGCCCGGCGTACGGCTCGGGCGACCGCGTCGGCCGCGGCGCGAAGGGTGGGCGTGCACGCGGTCGCGCCGCTTGGGCTCTGCTTCCTGCCGGCCTTCGTCTTCCTCGGGATCATTCCCATGGTCGCAGGACTGGCGGGCCAGATCCTCCTGCCATGAACACTCTGTGGACAACGTCATCCACACCTGTGGACAGCAAGTTGGGTGAATGACCTGCAAGCTCCCATATCGCAGCTCGTTGATCCACAGGTGGGGACGTGGCGGCTGTGGACAACAACGTAGGCAGGGCTCTCGTCCACAGAACCGCGCTCGGCTCGATTCCTGTCGTCCGCGATCCCGCAACCTGGCCCCAGCGCGGGCGGACGGGCCGCCCCGAGCGGGTCAGGAGGACCGATGAGCAAGCACGCCGCGACCGGCCGGAGGAAGCAGACGGGCACCCAGGCGGGCACCCAGGCGGGCACCGTATTCCGGCGGCGAGCCGGAGACGCCGGGGGCCGTCACAGGGTGAGTCCGGCGCGATGGGCGGCACTCGGGCGTGCCGTGCGAAGGGCGCTGTCCAGCCGCTCCGGACGCGCGTCCGTGTTGGCCCTCTCCTGCGTGTGGGCGAAGGCCGGCGGTGGCGTGCAGGAGGTCCGCCGCGCTCTGGGGCGGTTGTCCGCCGCGCAGGCGGTCCGTGGCGCCGCCCGGGTGGTCCGTGGCGCCGTGCGGAGGGCGTCCGCCGTGCCGGCGGTCCGCCACGCTCTGGGGCGGTTGTTCGCCGCGCTGAGGCGTTCCGCCGCCGGGGTCTCGTGCCGTGCCCGGGAGCTGAGCATCCAGTGGACGGTGCAGGCGGGGACCAGGGCCGAGGCGGGCATGTCGACCGCGGAGTACGCCGTGGGCACGATCGCCGCCTGCGGGTTCGCCGCACTGCTCTGGAAGGTGGTCACGAGCGCCGAGGTGAGGTCCATGCTCGCCGCGCTCATCCAGAAAGCCCTGAAACTGGCCGCATGAGGCCACCGGTGGTGCGCCGATGCGCCCGGGTGCCGAGACGCCGTGTGATCGACGTGTGGCACCCGCGGGATCGAGGTTCGGTCACCGCGGAGACCGCCGTCGCCCTTCCGGCCCTCGTGCTCGTGCTGACCGCCGCTCTGTGGGCGGTGACGATCACGGGCGCCCAACTGCGATGCGTCGACGCCGCCCGGGCCGGCGCACGCGCGGCGGCCCGGGGTGAGGCCGCCGAGGAGGTGCGGACGGTGGTCCTGCGGCTCGCCCCCGAGGGCGCCACGGTGTCCATCCGCACGGGAGCCGACACCACCCGGGTGGAGGTCGTCGCCACCGTCAGGCCGCCGTTCAGGTCACCGCTCCCGCCGGTTCGTCTCCGGGCTGCCGCCGTCTCCGCCACCGAGCCCGGCGTCCTCGCGCCGCTTTCATCGGCTGCGGAGCCGGCCCGGTCTCCGAGTCACACGGGAGACCGCGCCCCTCCTGGACCGGCCGAACACGAATGAGGGACGCGCGTCGGCCGGTCCCCGGGCCGGAAGGAGCGTGCAGGTGCGGACGGCCGGAGGAGCGCGGATGGCGGATGACTCCGGACAGCGAGGACACGTGGATGACGGATCGTTTCGGACATGAGGGCGTGCGGATGAGGATATTCCGGCACTTCGAGAACAGGAGGCGCTGCCTGCGGGAGCGCGGCTCGGCGACCATCTGGACGATCGCGCTCATGACCGCCGTCTGGGCGGTGGCGATGGTCGTCGTCCAGGTGGGCGTGGCTCGTGTAGCGCGGCACCGGGCGCAGAGCGCAGCCGATCTCGGCGCGCTCGGGGCCGCGCGCGTGGCACTGGCGACGCCGGACGAGGCGTGTGATCGAGCGGAGGCGATCACGACGGTCAACGGTGCGTCGTTGCGGTCGTGCGCGCTGTCGGACGGCGTCGCCGAGGTCACGGTGACGGTGCGATTCGCGGTCCCCCTCCTCGGTCCCGCGACGGCCGCCGCCTCCGCCGAGGCCGGTCCGGTGGGTGCGGTGGCATGAGGGGGCGGATCGCTGCCCCACGCAGGCGGCCGTCACGGAGGTGGCCGTCACGGAGGTGGCCGTCACGGAGGTGGCCGTCACGGTGGCGGCCGTCGTCGAAGCCGTCGTCCCGCCGTTGACTGCCGTCGAGTCGCGATGAGGCGCTACCAGCAGAAAAGGCTTTTGGAGCTTCCGTAATGTCACACCACTTCTGTCGCAATAGAATCACGACTTCTTAGACATACGGTCCAAGAGCGGACGGTTGGCATAAAGTGCCGCGTACTCTCAGTCGCCGTACGCATCGGCAAAGGCGGCCCGGGGGTGGACGGTTCTCCACGAAGGGATGCGTCGTGACCAGGGTTCGCAGGCTGGGCACAGCGGCGGTGATAGTTTCGACGGCTCTGGCATCCGCGCTGGTGGCCGGTGCCGCACCGGCGTACGCGGCCGACGCCGAGATCCTGTCGCCCGGGAACGGGGAGGTCCTCAAGTCGTCCCGGCCGGTGACCGTGTCCGCCAAGACGGACTGGTATCAGGTCAGCATGTCCCTTTACGTCGAGGGCCCTTCCGTGTCCCGGCAGAAGATCGCCTCAGGGGGCGCGAACCAGACGATCAGCGGCTCCTTCGACCCAGGCGATGCCCCCAACGGCACGTTCACGGTCAGCCTGTTCGGCGAGGTCACGCACAAGACCTACGCCACCTCGACCTTCGTGCTCAGCCGTCCGCCGGAGGCGCCGTCCGGGGTCGAGGCGCAACTCAAAGACGCCTCGACGATCCAGGTCAGCTGGGCGAAGGGCGCCGAACCGGATCTCCAGTCCTACGAGATCACCTCGGTCAAGGCCGGCAAGTCCGGCTCCGTCTCCGCCGACTCCGCCTGCTCGGGTTCGACCTGTCAGGCGAGCCTCGCGCTCCCGGCCGGTCTGGGCGGGCAGAAGGTGGACGTCTCCGTCCGGGCGTTCCGATCGGACGGCGCCGGCGGCACGGTCGGATCTCAGCGCTCCTCGGCCCGTGACGTGGCCGTTCCCGCCCCGAAGGCCTCCCCGAGCCCCTCTCCGACGCCGTCGAAGAGGCCGGACCAGTCGGCGGCCAGGCCGCCCGTCGACAAGACCCCGAAGGCGCACCGGCCCACCGCCGAGCCGAAGCCTGAACCGGCACTGCCCACGGACACCACGCTGCCCAAGGACACGGAACTGCCGAAGGACACCGAGCTCACGCTGCCGGAGGCGAACGGCGGCAGTGACCAGACCGAGCCGGTGGTCGTCCCGGAGAAGACCGACGACCCGAAGATGACGGCCCAGTCATCCTTCCTGCCGCTCGGCGGGCTCAATTTCGGCGTGTACGTCGCGCTCGCCGTCGTCCTTCTGCTCACGGGCGCGAATCTGGGCGCCTGGCTGCGGCGCAAGGGCTTGACCGGGGACACCGCGGGCAACGGACAGGCCGGAGGTTCGGGGGCCCATCAGACGACCGGGGAGACGGGCGCCTCGCCTGAGGCCGTCACGGTGGCCGGTGGCGCGGCCGTGCTCGGCGGTACCGCCGCGGCGAAGGCCCGAGGGACCACCCCCGTACGACGTCCCTCCGTCATCCTGGCCAGGCCCAAGGCCCGCGAGAACCCCCCGGAGACGGAGATCGGCACCGGGGCCGGAACGGGCCACGTCGCCTCCACGATCGCGAGCACGAGCCCGATTCCGGGCATGGGCACGAGCATGAGCACGGCCTCGGGACAGGAGGCCACGCAGTCCGATCAGGAGCCGGCCCGCCCTGTTCCCCGGCCGGACCAGCAGGAGCCGCTGGCGGATGTCACCGAGGTCATCGGCGGCGAACCAGCAGTGGCCGAGGTGACTTCGGCCACGTCCACCGCCGAGGACCGGACCTCCGGCGCCCCGGCCGACGGCGCCCACGCCGCCGTCGCGGCCGATCTTCCCCCCACCGGCATCGGCACGTCCCGCGTGCCGCTGTCCTCGGCCGGCCGGCCCGGCCAGATGCCGGTGGTCCCGACGCCGGCGGTGCCCGCGGGCGCGGCGTTGAGCGGTCAGATGCCGGAACGGCCCCTCCGCCAGCCCGAGCCGGACGTCTGGACGGAGGACGACGACAGCCTCTATTCAGGCCGCCCTCGCGATCTCTGAACGGTCACCGCTCCCTGCTCCTGCCCCTCCCGGCCACATCGGAGGCGGGAACAGTCGCCGAGGCCCGACCTGACGCGCCCCCGGCGACCTGACGCACCCCCCGGCTCAGGCGTCCAGGAGGATGTCCAGGAGGCGGATCGCCCCGGCCTTGTCGAGGGGCTCGTTGCCGTTGCCGCATTTGGGCGACTGGATGCAGGACGGGCAGCCGCGCTCGCACTCACACGAGGCGATCGCCTCCCGGGTCGCCGTCAGCCAGTCCGACGCCCGGCTGTACCCGCGCTCGGCGAAGCCCGCGCCGCCGTCGTGGCCGTCGTAGACGAAGACCGTGAGCAGGCCCGTGTCGGGGTGAAGCTCGGTGGACACCCCCCCGATGTCCCAGCGGTCGCAGGTCGCGAACAGCGGCAGCAGGCCGATCGAGGCGTGTTCGGCCGCGTGTGCGGCCCCGCCGAGATCCACCGCGGCCCCTGGCTGCGTCAGGCAGGCGAGGGCGGGTGCGGGCAGGGTCCACCACACCGCGCGTGTGCACAGCGTGCGCGGCGGCAGGTCGAGCGGCTCCTCGCCGACGACCTCGCCGGTCTGGGTGCGCCGTTTGAGGTACGAGACGACCTGGCGGGTGACCTCCACCGAGCCGAAGTGGAGGGTGCCGGGCCCGAAGGGCCGCGAACGCAGCGACTCCATCACCCGGATGTCGGTGACGTCCCGCGCGAAGGTCGCGTAGTCCGGTTCGGCGGCCGTGACCAGGGCGACCCCCTCGTCCAGATCGAGCGTGTCGACCACGAACGTCTCGCTCTGATGCAGGTAGACGGCGCCCGGATGGACCATTGTGTGCGCCGACGGCTCGTCGACCGTGCCCAGCAGGCAGCCGGTCGCCGCCTCGACGACCTGGACCGGCGCGCCACCCGATCCGCGGATGTCCGCCAGGTCGGCCGCGTGGTCGCGGCTGGTCCAGAACCACCCGGTGGGCCGCCTGCGCAGCAGTCCGCGGCTCACGAGGTCGTCGAGAGCGTCCCGCGCCGCCGGGCCGAAGATCTCCAGGTCGTCCTCGGTCAGCGGGATCTCCGCGGCGGCCGCGCACAGGTGGGGTGCCAGCACGTACGGATTGTCGGGATCGAGGACGATTGCCTCCACCGGCCGTCCGAACACGGCTTCCGGGTGATGGACGATGTAGGTGTCCAGCGGGTCGTCGCGGGCGATCAGCACGGCCAGCGCGTCCTGGCCCGCGCGCCCGGCCCGGCCCGCCTGCTGCCACAGTGAGGCGCGGGTGCCGGGCCACCCGGCGATGAGGACCGCGTCCAGTCCCGAGACGTCGACGCCGAGTTCGAGCGCGTTGGTGGTGGCCAGGCAGGTCAGCTCGCCCGACCGAAGGGCCTTTTCGAGCACCCGCCGGTCGTCGGCCAGGTAGCCGGCCCGGTAGGCCGCCACCCGATCCGCCAGCCGGCTTCTCCCACGACCGGTCTCTCCGCCGATCCCTCCGGCAGCCGCTTCATGGGGTCCGCCGCCGTTCGGGCCGCTCGTCTCGTCCGGCGGATCCCCGGCGTCCTCGCCGTACGGCGCGGGTCCCGCGTCGAGGAGGGCCTCGACCTCCTCGAGCGTGCGGCGGGCGGTGAGGGCCACGGTCTCGGCGGCGCGGCGGGAGCGGACGAACGCGAGAGTGCGCACATCCTCGATCACGAGGTCCGCCAGGAGATCGGCCGCCTCGGCGGTGGCGGTGCGGCGGACCGGGGCCCCGCTCTCCCCGCGTAAATCGGTCAGAGGCGGCTCCCAGAGCGCGAAGGTGGTCGAACCCCTGGGAGAGGCGTCCGCGGTCACCTCGGCCATCTCAAGCCCGGTCAGGCGCATTCCCGCGGCTGCGGGGTCGCTGGCGGTGGCCGACGCCAGCAGGAACACGGGGGAGGAGCCGTACCTGGCGCAGATCCGGCGCAGCCGGCGGAGGATCTGGGCGACGTGGGAGCCGAAGACCCCGCGGTAGCCGTGGCACTCGTCGACGACCACCAGCCGCAGCCGCCGCCAGAAGGACGACCACGACGAGTGGCGAGGCAGAATCGACCTGTGCAGCATGTCCGGGTTGGTCAGCACGTAGTTGGCGTTCTGGCGGATCCACCGGCGTTCCTCGTACGGTGTGTCCCCGTCGTACGTCGCCGCGCGCACCTGCGTCAGCCGCAGCTTCCGCAGCGCTCTCAGCTGGTCGGCGGCGAGCGCCTTGGTCGGGGTGAGGTACAGCACCGTCCCGCCGGTGAAGATCTCCGCGACGGCCGGGACCAGGTAGGCCAGCGATTTTCCGGACGCGGTCCCTGTGGCAATGATCACGTTTTGGCCACGTTTAACCAGCTCGGCGGCCTCAAGCTGGTGTTCCCACAGGCCGGTGACCCCCTGCAGGCGCAGTCGCGAGACCAGCAGCTCAGGGGCCCATTCCGGCCATCTCGCGGCACTCGCCTGACGTGCTGGAACATGCTCCACATGCGTCACGCGCCCACGGCGTGCGGGAACCGCGAGCAGACGGGTGAGAAGGTCGCCTGTTCGGGCAGAGGACGAAGAAGTCGGAGTCACTGGTTTCCAGTTTGGCATCTGCGGGGAGAGTCGCCCGGAGTCGTGATTTCGTATAGACACGGAGTCGTAGCGTGGTTGAATGCCGCGCATCGGGTCGTGCCTCTGGACTACCAGGATGCATGACCTGTATCGAGACCTACGCAAGTAAGGCGCTGGAGGATCTGTGGATCTGAAGTTGGACCACCATTCCGAGGACAATCTCACCATCGTCGATGTCGAGGGTGAGATCGACGTCTACACCGCGCCCAGACTGCGTGAGCTGCTGATCGACCTGGTCAACAAGGGCAACTTCCACCTGCTCGTCAACATGGAGAAGGTGGACTTCCTCGACTCGACGGGCCTTGGCGTGCTGGTCGGCGGCCTCAAGCGGGTGCGGGCGCACGACGGCTCCCTGGAGCTCGTCTGCACGCAGGAGCGCATCCTGAAGATCTTCCGCATCACCGGCTTGACGAAGGTCTTCGGGATCTACGCCTCTGTCGAGGAGGCCAAGGAAGCCCACGGCCGGGACAAGTGACGGCCGAGGATTCAGCAACATGGCCACCGTCGAGCTGACGTTCAGCGCTCTGCCCGCCCACGTGCGTACGGCCCGGCTGGTCGCCACGGCCATCGCCCGGCGTACGGGAGTGGCGGAGGCGATCTTGGACGAGGTGCGGCTCGCCGTCGGAGAGGCGTGCTCGCGGGCTGTGGAGGCGCACCGCCTCCACTGCCCGGGGGAGCCGGTACGCATCGAGTTACGCGATGACGCGGGGCGTTTCGAGGTGACTGTCACCGACGCCGCCCCGAGTGAGGATGTGACGCCCCAGGTGCTGGAGGCGAGCGGCAGCCTCATGCCCGAGATCGACAATCTGGGCATCGCGGTCATCGCGGGGCTGGCCGACGACGTCGAGGTGCTTCCCGGGCCGAAGGGCATGCGCATCCGCATGAGCTGGCCCGCGTCGCCCAACGGCGTCGCCGCCCTCTGACCGCCGAGACCTCCGGCGGATCTCCCAGGCCCTCGCGGGCCTTCGGAGACCTCGAAGATCCGAACAGATCGAGTGTCGCCCCCCGGCGTGGCACTCGATCTTTTGCTATGCCCTCCCAAATATCGGACGCCCGAAGCCTGCTATCGGGGCGTACCGTAACCCGGCCGACCTCTGCCGCCGTGCTCCTGACTCCGCTGGTCAAAGCACCTTGATAGCGGTGCAAATGTTCGTCCATTACCGGGCGCCGCCTCGATTGCGGGGCGTGAGGGCCTTCATATCCGCGGCATCGCTGCGTAGACTCCCGGCACCGGCCAAGGTATTGCGGATGCAACCGGAAGCGGCACTTGCCAACCGCCCGGAAGTGCGCCGCACGGCCAGTGGGTTCGTTCAGCGCCGCCCGGGCAGGAGGACCGAAACCCGTCTGGCCGAGGAGGACGGATGTCTGCCTATCACGCCGCTGCCGCTGACGAAGGCGCAGCGGTAGCTCTGAACGGTTCCCATCTCACCCTTGTCATAGTCGTCGCCGTCGTGGCGCTGCTCGCTCTGGCCGTCGCGGGCGGACTGGTGCGGGAGGTGCTCGCCGCGGGGCAGGGCACCGAGCGAATGCAGAACATCGCGAGGGCCGTGCAACAGGGCGCCGCCGCCTATCTCGCGCGGCAGTTCCGGACGCTCGCGATATTCGTCGTCATCATTCCGTTCCTGCTGCTGCTTCTTCCGGCCGGCTCGACCGGCGAGAGAATCGGCAGGTCGGTCTTTTTCGTCGTCGGCGCGGTGTTCTCCGCGCTGACGGGTTTCATCGGCATGTGGCTCGCCGTACGCGGAAACGTCCGCGTCGCGTCCGCCGCCCGTGAGTCGGGCGAGAAGACCGCGATGCGCATCGCGTTCCGCACGGGCGGCGTCGCCGGCATGTTCACGGTCGGCCTCGGCCTGCTGGGCGCCGCGATCGTCGTGCTCGTCTACAAGGGCGACGCGCCGAACGTCCTCGAGGGGTTCGGCTTCGGCGCCGCGCTGCTCGCGATGTTCATGCGTGTCGGCGGCGGCATCTTCACCAAGGCCGCCGACGTCGGCGCCGACCTGGTGGGCAAGGTCGAGCAGGGCATCCCCGAGGACGACCCGCGCAACGCCGCCACCATCGCCGACAACGTGGGCGACAACGTCGGCGACTGCGCCGGCATGGCGGCCGACCTGTTCGAGTCGTACGCCGTCACCCTGGTCGCGAGCCTGATCCTGGGCAAGGCCGCCTTCGGCACCGAGGGCCTGGTCTTCCCGCTGATCGTCCCGATGATCGGTGTCATCACCGCGGTCATCGGCATCTTCGCCACCGCGCCGCGCGGGCGGGACCGGTCCGGCATGGCCGCCATCAACCGCGGCTTCTTCATCTCCGCCGCCATCTCCGCCGTGCTGGTGGCCGTCGCGGCGTTCGCGTACCTCCCGTCGAGCTTCGCCCAGCTGTCCGGCGCGTCCGCGGACGTCGCCGCGCTCACCGCCGACCCGCGCCTGATCGCCATCGGCGCGGTGCTCGTCGGCCTGGTCCTGGCCAGCGCCATCCAGATCCTCACCGGCTACTTCACCGAGACCAACCGGCGCCCGGTCCGGGAGATCGGCGAGAGCTCGCTCACCGGCCCCGCCACCGTCATCCTGTCCGGCATCTCGGTCGGCCTGGAGTCCGCGGTCTACTCGGCGCTGCTGATCGGCGGCGCGGTCTACGGCGCCTTCCTGCTCGGCTTCGGCAACGTGACCGTGGCGCTGTTCGCCGTGGCACTCGCCGGCACCGGCCTGCTGACCACGGTCGGCGTGATCGTGTCGATGGACACCTTCGGCCCGGTCTCCGACAACGCCCAGGGCATCGCCGAGATGTCGGGCGACGTCGAGGGCGAGGGCGCCCGCGTGCTCACCTCCCTGGACGCGGTCGGCAACACCACCAAGGCCATCACCAAGGGCATCGCGATCGCGACCGCCGTGCTCGCGGCGACCGCGCTGTTCGGCTCGTTCCGCACCGCGGTCGAGAGCGAGCTCGCCAAGGCCTCACAGGGCGTGAAGGACGCACTCGGGTCGTTCGCGAACTTCAGCCTGTCGGTGGACGCCCCGAACGCGCTGGTCGGCCTCATCGTCGGCGCGGCCGTGGTGTTCCTCTTCTCCGGCCTCGCGATCAGCGCCGTCGGCCGCGCCGCGGGCCGGGTCGTGTACGAGGTGCGCGAGCAGTTCCGCACCAAGCCGGGGATCATGGACGGCACCGAGACGCCGGACTACGGCCGCGTGGTCGACATCTGCACCCGTGACTCGCTGCGCGAGCTCGCGACCCCCGGCCTGCTCGCCGTGCTGACCCCGATCGCGGTCGGCTTCGCGCTCGGGTACGCGCCGCTCGGCGCCTACCTGGCCGGCGCCATCGCGGCGGGCACGCTGATGGCGGTGTTCCTCGCCAACTCCGGCGGCGCCTGGGACAACGCCAAGAAGCTCGTCGAGGACGGCCACCACGGCGGCAAGGGGTCGGAGGCGCACGCCGCCACCGTGATCGGCGACACCGTCGGCGACCCGTTCAAGGACACCGCCGGTCCGGCCATCAACCCGCTGATCAAGGTGATGAACCTGGTCGCGCTGCTGATCGCCCCGGCCGTCGTCGCGTACGCCGACAACGTCGCGGTCCGCGTCACCGCGACGGTCGTCGCCGTGGCGGTCGTCGTCGGCGCCGTGGTCGTCTCCAAGCGCCGCGCCTCGGGCATCGCCCCGACCGGCGAGGCCGACCAGGCCTCCCGCGCCACGGAGCCCGTCGCCCACTGACGCGGCACCCACGCGGCCCGAAGGTCCCCTGCTCCTGGAGCGGGGGACCTTCTCCATACACTGAGCACTTATGGACAAGCCGAACGGGGGCAGGACACTGGCGCTGATCCTGCTGACCATGACGGCGATGATCGCCGTGATCGTGGGCCTCGCCATCTGGGCCATGCCGTGAGCGTCCGGACGCTCGTCGTGGTCAGGCATGCCAAGGCCGGCCACGCGCCCGGGCTTTCGGACAGCGAACGTCCGCTGACCTCCGGCGGCGAGCGGGACGCCCGGGCGGCCGGGGAGGAGATCAAATCGCTCGCGCCCGGGCTCGTCCTGTGCTCGCCCTCGGTGCGCACCCGCAGGACCGCCGAGCTGCTGGGCCTCGACGCCCCTATCGAGATCGAGCGCGACATCTACGAGGCGTACCCGGACGACCTGCTCGGCGTGCTGCGCCGTACGGACGGTGAGATCGCGTCGGTCGTGCTCGTCGGCCACAACCCCGGTGTGCACGAGCTCGTCGCCGCCCTGGCGGACGTCAGGCTCGACGGCTTCCCGCCCGGCGCGTACGCGGTGATCGAGCTGGACGTGCCGTGGGAGGACGCCGCTCCCGGCACCGGACGCCTGGTCCGGACGAGCCACCCCTGATAGCGCCCGGGGAATCCGGGTAGGAAGAACCGCCTGCCGCTCAGGAACGTCGTGCTCGCCAGGGCGCCGAGGCTGGAGGATCCGCGCCTCGCGCTCGGGTTCGGCCTGACCGGGGCCGCCTGCCTGGGGATTCCGCTGCTCATCGGCCTGCTCACCGGTCACCCGGCGGGCGGCGCGGTCGTGGGTCTGGGCGCCTGGCTGGTCGCGGGCCGGGCCATCGCGAACCCCGCGGGCGTGCGCACGCCGTACCTGCTCGGGGTCGTGCTGTCGGTGGGCGTGGGGACGTCGCTGGGGGTCCTGCTGGCGGGCAGCGACTGGCTCATGGTCGCCGTCGCCTCGGCCCTGGCCGGGCTGGGCGGCCTGGTGCGCCCGATCGGCGTCACCCCGGCGCTCACGCTGCTGCTGACCGCGGCCAATCCGCTGCCGCTCGATCCCGCGCCGCACACGGGCCTGCAACTGCTCGGCGGGGTGCTGGCCGCCGTCCTGCTCACCCTGCCCTGGCGGTGGCGGCGCACCCGCCCGATCGCGACGATGCTGGGCGAGACGGCCGACACCCTGGCCGGGCTGGCCGAGGCGGTGGCCGACCCCTCGGTGGGTCAGGACGAGTGGGACGAGCGTCGCAGGACGGCCTCCGACGCGATCACCGAGATCCGTACGGCGCGCGCCCGCCGTCTGCGGTGGGAGCGGTCGCGGGCGGCCGAGGACGTCGCGTTCGCGCTGCGCCGGGTGTTCCACGAGATCATCGCGCTGCGCGGGCTGTGCGACACGCTGGCGCGGCGGGCGCCGGGCGCGGCCGGCGAGGCGGGGCTGGGCGACCTCGTGGCCTCGCTGTCCGCGTCCCTGCGGGCCTACCTGGCCGAGTGCCCGCCCGAGCAGGTGCCGGTCGTGGACTTCGGCGACCGGGTGGACCGGCTGCGCGAGCGGGGCGCGGACGGCGAGCGCGAGATGGTCGTGCTCGTCCTCCTGCGGCAGATCGCGCACAGCGCCGGACGGATCCAGGCGGCGCTCGACGGCTCGGCCGAGGCGGCCCGCCGCCTGTGCGCGCCCGGCCTCGATCTGGCCACCCTGGCGGTTCCCCCGCCGCTCGCCTTCGACGACCCGCGCGTGCGGCACGCCCTGCGGGTCGTGCTCGGCACCGCCTTCGCCTCGATCGTCATCGTGCTGTTCAAGCCCGCGTTCCCGCACTGGCTGGTGATCGCGGTGCTGGTCACCATCCAGCCGACGTACGGGGAGACGCGGGCCAGGGTGTGGTGGCGGGTGGGCGGCAGCACGGCCGGCGGGCTGGTCTCGGCCGCGATCCTGCACGTCGCGCCCGGCCATTGGCCGCTGGTCGCGCTGATCGGGGTGTCGGCCGCGCTGGCGTTCGGCCTGGCCCCGACGCACCACGCCTACTGGGCTACGTTCATGACGATGTGCGTGCTGCTGCTGCTCGACTTCCAGGTGCCGCAGACCGAGAAGATCGCCGAGTCGCGGGTCGTGCTGACCGTCGTCGGCGGCGTCATCGCCATCGCGTGCACGCGGCTGCTGTGGCCGCGGGGGGAGACGGACCGGCTGGCCGAGCGGGTCGGCCGGATGCTCGACTCGCACGCGGCGGTCGCCCGTACGCTCGCGCAGCTGGCCCGGGGGAGGGTCGGCGCCGAGCGGGCCGACGAGCGGATCAGGAAGGCCGCCGTGGACGCCGAGATGGTCGCCGCGGCGCTCGACTACATCGCGAAGGAGCCCGGCGGCGCGGCCCCCGACGCCGTCGACGAGGCCCTGGAGGCCGCCCAGCGGGTCCGCGACGACCTTCTGACGCTGATCTCGGTGTTGCGTGACGAGCCGACCGGCGCCGGGCCCGTCCCCGACGTCCTGGACGCCGTGGCCGGACACCTGCGGGCCGCCGCGGAGGCCGTGCGGGGGCGGGAGCCGTACGAGGAATCGGCCGCGGACGTGGGCCGGGGGCTCGCGGACGACGCCGCGCGGGTCGGCGCCCAGGCCGAGCGCCGGCTCACGGAACTGGAGACGGGCGGGACCGGGCCGGGCCCGCGGACGGCCGCGAGCGAGCCGGGTTCGGGGCGGGCGCTGCTGCGCACCACCGCCGTCGACCAGGCGCTGCGCTCGCTGGACGCCGACGCCGTACGGCTGTGCGCGGCCTCCACCGGGGCGTTCGCGACCCAGCCGTCGTGACCCGGCCGTCGTGACCCGGCCGTCGTGACCCGGCCGTCGTGACCCGGCCGTCGTGACGGGCG
>NZ_JBFAOO010000005.1:0-85426 GCF_040675265.1 Microbispora sp. NPDC049633 | reverse complement strand
GGCCGCCGCGCCCGCGAGCACGCTGGAGAGCGCGGCGGCGCAGAGCAGGCGAGTCTTCATCATGTCCCATTCGTCGACGTTGCCGATGTTCGACGCCTCGTTCCCCGGCCCGGTTCGCGGGCATCCCGAATTGGCATCGGCCGTCGCGCCGGACCCCGCGTCCGGCGCATGGTTCCAGCGCCGGTGACCGCTCCCCGACCGGCGGATGCGTCCGGCCGGCGGATTTGTCCCCGTCGGCGGATGCGTCCCGGCGGCGGACGAGGACGGCGGCGGTCAGCGCTGCGGGGGCAGGCGGCCGGAGTCGACCGAGTCGAGCACCCGCGCGGCCGCCCCGAGCGCGGCGGCGCCGTACCCGAGCGTCGACACCTCCAGCCGGCAGCCTCCCCCGCCGGGGGCGAGCACCCTGCCGTACATCTCCTCCTCCGCGCACGCGACGAGCCAGGGCGCCAGCGGCACGTAGTAACCCCCGAGGATCACGACCTCGGGGTTGAGCATGTTGGCCACCGCGGCCATTCCCCTGCCGAGGTGGCGCCCCACGTTCTCCAGCAGTGCGAGGATGTCGCGCTCGCCGTTGCGGGCGCGCCGCACGACCTCGTCGATCTCGAGTTCCAACTCGGACGGCGAGGCCTCGGGCGCCGTGCGGGCGAGGATCGCGCCGATCCCGGCGACGGCCTCCAGGCAACCGCGCCGGCCGCACCGGCAGGTGGGCCCGGCGGAGTCGAGCTCGATGTGGCCGATCTCCCCGCTGTAGCCCTGCCCGCCCCGCCTGAGCCTGCCGTCCATGACGATGCCCGCGCCCACGCCCACCTCGCCGGTCACGTAGACGAGGTTGGCGGCGTTGCGGTGGGGCCCGAACCGGTGCTCGGCGAGGGCGGCGAGGTTGGCGTCGTTGTCGACCAGCACGGGAAAGCCCGGGTCGCGCAGTGCCTTGGTGAGGTCGCCGGCCAGGTCCGCGTCGCGCCAGCCCAGGTTGGGCGCGACCCGTACGGTGCCGTTGAGGTCCACCAGCCCGGGGACGGCCACGGTCAGGCCGAGCACCTGGCGGGCCTCCTTGGTCATCCTGCTCACGACCCGCCGGGCGAGCGCGGCCATCGCGACGACCGCCTGGCCCGCGCTGGAGGTTCCGCCGGGGAAGGAGCGCCGCCAGTTCAGCAGCTCCTCGCCCTTGAGGTCCACCGCGACCGCCGTGATGTAGTCGACGTTGACCTCGATGCCGATCGCGGCGTACGGCGATCCGTCCAGGACGAGCATGGTGGCGGGCCGGCCGACGCGGTGCTCGGTCAGGCCGGTCTCGCGCAGCAGGCGCCGGTCGATGAGATCGGCGACCAGGCTGGACACGGTGGCCTTGTTGAGGCCGGTGGAGGCGGCGATGTCGGCACGCGAGCAGGGCGCGTTCTCCCGCACGAACCGCAGCACGACGGCGAGGTTGGTCGCGCGTACGTCGGTGAAGTCGGCCGGCTGTGGCCCGTTGTGCGATGTGATCAATGTCCGCCCCGTTCCCACTCGGGCTCATCATGCCGCAATTGCGAGCAATTTGACACGACATCGGCGGCCAGGATCGCGGCACGGACGGACGCGTGGGCCGTGCCGCGTCCGGCTCGGCACCGGCCACCGGCCCCAGCGCCTCCCGGGTAACCTGGTGGCACTCGCTCCTCCGACGTTTGTTTGGCTAGGGAACTAACTAAAGCCTATCGTGGAGTGCCATGCGAATCCAGGGGCACGTCACGGGCCGCCCTCCCGCCCCTTCCATCCGGCTCGGAGCGGTGCCACAGTCTTCGGGTGGCTGTCTTCCTGGGTGACAAGCACCGGTTCGGTGTGGAGATCGGCGAATGGGTCAATCCCCTGCTGCGCCGGGTGGATCTGTGGGCCGCCGATCAGTGGTTGACGTGTGACGACAACCTGGCGTTCGCCATGCAGTTCCGTCTCTCCGTGACGGGCACCGCCAACTGGTTGCGTTCCGGCCCCGCGCCCCATCCGCCCTTCTCCGGCCTGTCTCCCGTGGCCGCGCATCGCCGGCTGGTCGGCCAGAGCGCGGACTTCGAAGAGGAGCACAGGCGCCACGAGATCTTCCACTGGGGACCCACCACCGACAACCTGCGGTCCTTCCTCTTCCGCAACAGCAAGAGGGAGGACGAGCTGGTGATCACGTTCGACTTCTGGCGTGAGGAGCACCTGCTGGAGCATCCCGAGCACGCGGGAAGGGTTTTCGCGGCCGAGCTCCGGACCAAGGAGTTCATCGGCATCCTCGATGAGCTGGCCGAGGTCGTCGGGCCTGACTAGGGTCTGACGCCGCTGATCCGGGCGGCAGCGGCGATCGGGCGCACCCGTGGGTCCGAGCTTCGCCTGTTGACGGGTTGTGCGGCATTTCGTACGTTCCGGCTAGGCCGTCCTCCGGGCGCCCCGAACCGGAAGGGGTTGCAGTGACCACCGAGCCGGATTCGAACGGGACCCCGCCGGACGACGGGCAAGGTTCTGGGCCGGACATCGCGCCGGGACCGCTCGCCACTCCGCCACCGGAGTTCGCCCGCAGACGGCAGTCGGGGCCGTTGGAGCCGGCGACCATGCCCAGTGGCGACCGCGTGCCGATGGCCGTCCGGTACGACGACGTCCGCGCCCTGCTGGCCTCGCCCACCTCCAGCCGCAATCTGCGCCTTCCCGGGTTGCCGCGGTTCGTGAGCGGCGTCGGCATCGACGACGACCCGGACGCGCTCATCAACCAGGATCCGCCGGAGCACACGCGCTACCGCCGGATCATGCAGGGCACCTTCACCCCGCGCCAGATCGAACCGTGGCGCCCCCGCATCGCGCGGATCGCCCAGGACCTCCTCGACGGCCTCGGCGACGACTTCGACGTGGTCCAGGGATACGCGCTGCGGCTGCCGGCCAATGTCATCTGCGCGATGCTCGGCGTGCCGATGGACCACTACGAGCAGTTCGTCCGGTGGACGGACATGTTCCTGACCACCTCCACGGCCACCGAGCAGGCGCGTTACGAGAGCTACACCGACTTCATGGCCTACGCCGCCGAACTGGTCGCCCAGCATCGCCTCTCACCCGGCGAGGACCTCATCGATCTGCTCATCCGGGCCAGGGACGCCGATGACCGGCTGTCGGAGGGCGAGCTCGTCAACACCGTCTTCTCCCTGATCACGGCCGGTTACGAGACGACCGCCTCGATGATCGCCCGTGGTGTGTTCCGGCTGCTCCTCCACCGCGGCCAGTGGGACGAGCTGGTCGCGGATCCCGCCCTGACGGCCACCGCCGTCGAGGAGATCCTGCGCTTCGACGGCCCGCCCGCCAGCGCGTTCATGCGTCGCATCACGGAGGACACCGAACTGCCCGGCGGCTCACTGAGCGCGGGGACGGTCGTCATGCCGAACCTGAACGCGGCCAACCACGACCCGCAGGCGTTTCCCGAGCCCGGCCGGTTCGACATCCACCGTTTCACCGACCATCCCCCCAACCCGCATGTGGCGTTCGGTTACGGCCCGCACCGCTGCCTGGCCGCCAGTCTGGCCAGGGTCGAGCTCACCGAGGCGATCAGAGCCCTGGTCATCCGGCGGCCCGCCCTCCGCCTGACCACCGCACCCGAGTCGGTGGCATGGACGGACGGCCTGGTCCTGCGGCCCGTCGCCCTGCACGTCACCTCGGCGGGATGACGCCCACGAATCGACGACGCGGCCGATGACGCGGCCGGCGGTGGCGAGGGAGCGCCCGGCAGGGCAAACGGAGTGCAAGTCTGCATCAAACGGGACGCATCAGTATGGATGCCATGGAGAAGGACGTCCCGCATTATCTCGGCGAGCTGCTCATTTGGGAGATCGAGGATTATCTGCGCGCCCGCACGGCACGCCCCGAGCGGGCGCGGGTGGCCCGCATCAAGGTGCCCAGCCGGTCGGCGGCGGAGGCGGTCGCCGCGGACCTGGAGGCGGGCGGCAGCTTCTACGCCGCGGCGAGGCAGGCGCTCGCTCGGGGCGTGGCCATGCCGGACGACCTGTTCGGCGTGGTGACCCGGGACGAACACCCGGAGGTGTTCGAGGCGGTGCCGGGCACCACGCTGCCGCCCAAGCCCGAAGGCGAGCACTACCTCATCATCCGCCTCGTCGCCTTCGAGTCCTGACCGCCGCTGGTACGGCTACCGCATGCCGGCGGTCGTGACCTCCCTGTCGGTGATCCTGGTCGCGCCCTCCTCGCGCGCGCAGTGCGCGCAGCAGAACCAGCGGCCGTCGTACTCGGCGCCGTGGCCCACGATCCGGCACCCGCAGTGCTCGCACACGGGTGCCATCCGGGTGATGGCGCACTCGAAGCTGTCGAAGACGTGCACCGCGCCCTGGCTGTGCACCTCGAAGGCCATGTCGTAGTCGTTGCCGCAGACTTCACACGTAGCCATGGTTTCCCCCCGTCGACTCGCGGTCGAGGGGGGAAGTACCCGCCCAATCCTGGGCGAACACCGTCTCACAGGGCGCCGAGCAGGGCTTTGGCCACGGACTTGGCCCCGGCCTCGGCCTCCTTCGGGTCCATGAGCACGGAATCGGACGCGTTGATCGGCGTGTTCTCCGGCCGGTCGCTGCCGGACAGCAGCACCCAGATGACGTTCTTGCCGTCCAGCGCGTAGATCTCGTACCGGTTGCCCTGGGCCGTGTCGGTGCGCTGCCGGATCGCCTGGCCGAACGCCTCCTGCCCGAAACCGGTCAGCTTCTCGACCTTGCCCCACCGGATGCCGCCGATCTCGCTGCTCGCCGTGAACTTGGTCTTCGAGCGCTGGTCGATGAGGTAGTAACGAGCGGACTCGGCGTCCCAGAAGCTGTGGACGGCGACCCGGAGGTTCCGCCAGCGGACCTTGCCGCCGCCGAGCGGCAGCTTGTCGTTCCACCACTGGCACTGGGTGACGGTCGAGTTGCCCTCCTTGCCCCGCACCGCCGCGCCCTCGGTCTGCGGCACCAGGGTGGCGGCCAGCGACTCGAGGCTCACGCAGGCCTTCGGCAGCGGGATCCGGGTGGGCGAGGGCGACGACGACGGGCTCGGCTTCGGGCGCGCGTGGTACGGCAGCGGTTTGCCGGCCTGCCAGGCGGTCACCGACTTCGCGAGCTGCCCGAGCAGGCCCTTCACCTCGCGCAGGGCGTTCTCCTCCGTGATCGACTGGGTGGTCTCGTTGGAGAAGAGGTCCGCCTCCTTCTTCTTCTGGCTCGCCTCGTACTTCACCTGGAAGACCACGTCGCCGACCCGGCCGACCCCCTGGCCGAAGGAGTACCAGTACTTGTCGTCCTCCCGCGTCCAGTGGTACTGCGCGGCCGCCTGGTCCCCGACGCCCTGGTACTCCTGAACCGCCGAGTAATAGCGCTCCTCGTCCGAGTGGGTCGCGCCGTACTTGTACTGGCTGAGCTCGCCCTTGTATTGGATCTTCGCCGCGTCCACGGCCGTGGTCGTGCCGAGCGCCTCGTACTTGGACACGTTGACCGTGATCTCGCGGCTGCGGGTGACATCCTTGTACGAGATGTTCCGGTTCGCCCAGCGGCACTGCCACCTGACGTAGCTCACGAGAGTGCTGTCGCGGTTGTCGCTGGTCGAGGAGTCGACGTCGGCCCGCGGCACGAGACGCTCGGCCTCGTCAGGGTCGAGCATCGAGCACACGTCGGCGGTCGCCGCCACCGGCGCGGCCGACGCCGACTTCGCGGCCTGTGACGGCACCGGCGAACCCGCCGCGCGGGGCGTCGTCCCCGTCTGGCGTACCGACATGAACGCGAAGGTCCCCCCGGCCACCACCAGTACGGTGACGACCGCCACCACCGGCAGCACCCATCCCCGCCGCGCCGGGGCGGACGGCTGGGTCGGCATCTGCCACAGCTCGGGCGGGGGCGGCGTCGCCGCCTGCCAGCCCTGCCCCTGCTGCGCGCCCTGACCACTGTGGCCCGGGTACGGGCTCGAGTAGGGGCCGGAGTACTGACCGGGCTGCGCCTGCGGTCGTGATGGCGGAACAGATGGCGGAGTGGACGGCGGAGCGGCCTGCCCGCCGGGCGGCGGATAGGGATAGGGGTTCGACTGGGGCTGCGGCCCGCCGGGAGGCCCCGCCTGCGGCCAGGCCTGACCGCCCGGCGTGCCCGGGTACCCGCCGGGCTGCTGTCCCGGGTACGGACCGGGCTGCTGTCCGGGCTGCTGTCCCGGGTACGGACCGGGCTGCTGTCCGGGCTGCTGTCCCGGGTACGGACCGGGCTGCTGTCCCGGGTACGGACCGGGCTGCTGTCCGGGCTGAGGACCGGGGTACGGTCCGGGCGGCGACTGCGGACCGGCCTGGGCTCCGGGGTGCCCGCCTAAGTCGGGCTGCGGGGCGGGCTGATCGGGCACGGCACCCGGATACGCGCCGGGCTGAGACTGCTGACCGTAGGGCGCACCAGGATGGGCACCCTGCGGCGGACCATACGGAGTACCAGGCTGCGCACCCTGCGGCGGACCATACGGAGTACCAGGCTGCGCACCCGGCTGCGGCTGACCATACGGGGCGCCAGGATGGGCACCCTGCGACGGACCATACGGAGCACCAGGCTGCACACCCGGCTGCGGCTGACCATACGAAGCACCAGGCTGCACACCCGGCTGCGGCTGACCATACGGGACGCCGGGCTGGGCACCGGGTTGAGCACCGGGTGGCGGGCCGTACGGGGGCGGGTACGGCGGCACGCCCTGCCGGGGGTGGTCCTGGGGAGGGGGCCCGCCGGGCTCGACGGATGCGTCGTCACCGCTGGTCATATCGTCTCCTACGGTCGGGAGGTCACCCGAGCCCGATGCCGACGAGTTCGGCGGCGCGCTCGACGGTGCGCCGGTCGGCCGGGGTGACCGAGGGGTCACCGGCACGCCGATAGGCGACCTCGACGATGAGATTGCTGAGGCGGAACCAGACCGTGGCCCCGGTGGCACCGGTGGCGGGGTCGGAGGAGTCACAGGTGAATGCCTCGTCGGCGATGCCGGGCCGGTCGCGCGCCGCGGCGCCCCGGGCGGCCCGTTCCGCCGCGAGGTCGCGGGAGGCCGCCGCTTCGCCCTCCCCGCCGTCGGGCAGCCGGTAGGTCACCGTGATCGCCCCTCCGCGGCCCGTGGCGTGCTCCTTCCACTCGCACCGCCCCTGGGCGGCGGGCTCCCCGCGCGGCGTGGCGCCGATGAGGTCGCGGATCTGGGCCGCGGTCAGGCTGCGGCAGGCGTCCGGGACCGCGGTGAACCGCGCGGAGCCGTCCCGTCCCCCGTCCACCAGCAGCCAGGCGCCCAGACCCGCCGCCAGGCCGGCGACGATCACCAGGGCCGCCCCGGCGGCGAGCCGCCATCTCTGCGCGGGCCGAGGCGCGGGCACCGGCGGCGCGGCGGCGGCCCGCAAGGCCTGCCGTACGACGTCGGGCGGCGGACGCCGCGCCGGGTCCTTGTCGAGCAGCGCGAGCACGATCCACGCGAGCACCCGCGAGGCCCGCGTCATCGGCCGGGGCTCGTGGAGCAGGACGGCGGCGACGAGCGCGGCGGCCATGTTCCGGTGAAAGGGCGGCTCCCCCTCGACGGCGGTGTAGAGCGTGGCGCCCAGCGACCACAGGTCGGAGGGCGGGCCGTCGGGCTCGTCCCGGAACCGTTCCGGGGCCATGTAGTTGGGCGACCCCGCCGAGCTCTGCCAGGAGCCGCCGGCACCGCCCACGGGCGCGGCGATCCCGAAGTCGGTGAGCAGGGCGCGGCCGTCGGGCCCGATGAGGACGTTGGCCGGCTTCACGTCGCGGTGCAGGATGCCCCGGGAGTGGGCCGCCTCCAGCGCGTCGAGCACGGCCAGGCCGATCTCGGCCACCCGCTCGGAGGGAAGCGGCCCGTCCGCACGGATGATCTTGTCCAGGGAGCGGCCGGGCACCAGGTCCATGACGATCCACGGTTGCCCGGCGTGCCCGACGACGTCGTGGACCGTCACGATGGCCGGGTGGGTGAGCCGCCCGGCCGCCCGGGCCTCCTCGACGGCTCTCCCGAGGAAGCCGGCGCGCTCCCGGTCGTCCAGACCGGGCGGGACGCGCACCTGCTTGATCGCCACCTCCCGGCGCAGCAGCTCGTCGTGGGCGCGCCAGACCGTGCCGCCGCCGCCCTCACCCAGCGGTTCGGCGAGCCGGTACCGTCCGGCGAGCAGATCCACGGCTAGGCCAGCCCCCTCAGGCCCTCGGCCGCCGACGCCGCCGCCGCGACCGCCCGGTCGCGCAGGTCGGCGGGCGACTTCGCGTCGAGGTCGGCGTACTGGAGCCGGGCCACGAGGTCGCCGAGCCTGAAGTACACGACCGTGGCCTGCGCCTTGCCCTCCGGCGTGGTGAGGTCCACCGCGAACGCCTCGTCGGCCGCCTCCGGCACGTCCCTGGCGGCCGACTCGATGGCCTGGCTCCTGCGGTCGAGGCCGATCTCGTACCAGATCCAGTCGCGGTCGCGCGGGCCCGACGCGTACTGCCTGCGCAGTCCCTCCAGCAGCGTGTGCGCGGAGGCCGTGTCGAGCGCCCACGGCTCGGGGGTGTCGGAGTCGGTCTCCGCGCTCAGCGCGATGCCGGCGCCCGTGACGGCCCACTGGCAGCTCGCCTCCCCCGGCCGCGCCTGCGCCGGGGCGCCCAGGATGCGCCGCACCTGGTCGGCCGACAGCGACCGGCACAGGTCCACGGCACGCTCGAAGGCGGGTGAGACCCGGCGGGCGGAATCGGCCGGCGGCTCGCTCCGCAGCGACCGCACCGTCAGGGGAATCGCGGCGGCCACCACGACGGCGGCCGCGGCGCCGATCCACCACCACGCCCGTCGGCGGCGCGGCGGGGGCTCGACCCGGATGCCCGGCCCGTGGTCCACGGACGGCGTGCCACCGGCGGCGACCTGGCGCAGCAGTGTGAGCGCGGTCGCCGCGTCCGGCCGGCCGGCCGGGTCGCGCGCCATCATCCACGCCAGCACCGGGCCGAGCGGCCCCGCGAGCACCGGCGGACGGGCGGCCTGAGTGAGGGTCGCCCGGATGACCTCGGCACGCGGGCCCTGGTACGGGGCGACGCCTTCGACGGCCGTGTAGAGGGTGGCGGCGAGCGACCACAGGTCGGCGGCCGGGCCGCCGGGCTCGCCCGCGAGCCGTTCCGGCGCGATGAACCCGGGCGAGCCGACCAGCAGACCTGCCTCGGTGATCGACGCCTGCCCGGCCTGGCGGGCGATGCCGAAATCCGTGAGCAGCACCCGGCCGTCGGCGCAGAGGAAGACGTTGCCCGGCTTGACGTCGCGGTGCTGCACGCCCCCGGCGTGCGTGGCCGACAACGCGTCGAGCAGGCGGGCGCCGAGGTCCGCCACCTGCCGGTACGGCAGCGGCCCGTACGCCGCGATCTGCCGGGCGAGGTCGTGGCCGTGGAGCAGTTCCATGACGATCCACGGCCTGCCGTCCTGGAGGAGCACGTCGTGGAGGGCGACGATCCCGGGATGCCGGACGCGCGCGGTGACCTCGGCCTCGCGCATGACCCTGGCGATCAGCTCGGCCCGCTCGCGCTCGCCGAGGCCGTCCGGGAGGCGAAGCTCCTTGATCGCCACCTCGCGGTCGAGCACGGAGTCCCTCGCCAGCCACACCGTTCCCATGCCGCCGGAGCCCAGCGGGCGCAGGAGGTGGTATCGCGAGGCCAGCGTCCCCCTCAGCGATTCGGCCATATGGGGGAGAATAGCGAAAGTGTGATTGATCGCCCGCCGAAACCCGGCGTCGCGACCTCATGGCGGTCCCACATCGCCGGCCTGTCCGGCCGCCGGGTCCGGCTCTTCGCCGAGCTCACCCAGTTCACCCAGTTCACCGTGTTCACCGAGTTCACCGGGTTCACCGGGTTCACCGGGTTCACCGGCATGTGCCGGCTCGTCCACGTCACCCCTGGCTCACCGGCACGGGACACCGGTTACCTCACAGGTCATCGTCTTCGTGACCCGTTCGCGGGATGCTCGAGACCTCGGGAGGACGCGCCCCACCGGCGCCCCGCATCCGGCCACACGCGATCACTGGAGGAACCATGACTGCCTACGCCGTCGCCCAGCTCCGCGACGTCAACCTGGGCGAGGACATCGTGGAGTACCTGCGGCGCATCGACGCCACGCTGGAGCCGTTCGGCGGCCGTTTTATCATCCACGGCGGCGAGCCCGAGCTGCTGGAAGGCACCTGGACGCAGACCCTCATCGTCATCGAGTTCCCCGACCTCGGCAGGGCGAGGGCGTGGTACCGGTCGCCCGCCTACCAGGAGATCCTTCCGCTGCGCACCCGCAACTCCTCCGGCGACGCCGTGCTGATCGAGGGCGTGGACGACGACCACAAGGCGACGGACGTGCTGGCGGGCTGACCGGCCCGGTGACGGGGAACGCCCCGCGCGCTGGCACGCGGGGCGTCCGCCGTCCTCAGGGGGCCTCAGCTCAGGGTGAGGTCCCTGATCCGGAGATCGCCGGTGAAGACGAGGTAGACGTCCTTCACGCCGTTCGCGCCGGACACGGGCGCGGACGCGCCGGCCCAGTTGTAGATCCCGCCGGTCGCGGCGACCGGGATCGTGGCCACCTTGGCGCCGGTCGGCGAGCCGAGGCGCACCTCGATCGTCCCGCCGCCCGCCGAGGCGACCCCGGCCGTGACCTTCCTGGAGTTGCGGAGCTGGACGTCCTTGAACGCGATCCAGCCGCCGCTCGCGCCCGCCACGGCGTCGCCGTGCTCCTTTGTCTCGTCGACCAGGTGGATGCCCGAGTAGTCGTCGAAGTCGACCGCCCGGGTGGTCTTCGACAGATCGCGGTGGGGGATGTTCTCGCCCTGCACGTTGATCGTCGCCCGCTGCCGGATGTTCGCCGAGGACGACCCCACGAGCACGTCGTGGGTGGCGTTCTCGACGGCCCACTTGTTCCGCGTGACGTCCCACAGCGCGAGGTCGCTCTTTGCGACGCTGAAGGCGACCGTCCTGGTCTGACCCGGCGCCAGCGTCACCCGCTGGAACGCGCGAAGCTGCTTGACCGGCTGCTTCACCCGCGAGCGGTGCTGGTGCGTGTAGAGCTGCACGACCTCGTCGCCGGCCCGGGAGCCGGTGTTGGTCACCTTCACCGAGACCTCGTACGCGTCGCCCTTCCGCACCGCCTTGAGGCCCTGGTAGGCGAACGACGTGTACGACAGGCCGTAGCCGAACGGGTAGAGCGGCCTGCCCTGGTAGTACAGGTACGTCCGGTCCTTCTTGACGATGTCGTAGTCGAGGATGCCCGGCAGCTCGTCCGCGGAGCGGTACCACGTCTGGGTGAGCCGGCCGGCCGGGTTGACGTCGCCGTACAGCACGTCGGCGAGGGCGTGCCCGGTCTCGGCGCCCGCGTGGGAGGTCCACAGGATGGCCGGGACGTTGTCCTGCGCCCAGTTGATCGTCGTCGGGTAGCTGTTCTCCAGCACCACCACCGTGTTCGGGTTGGCCGCCTTCACGGCCTTGACCAGCGCCTCCTGGCCCTCGGCGAGGTTCATGTCGGTGCGGTCGTGGGCCTCGCGGCCGTTGATGAACGGCATGCTGCCGACCACCACGACCGCCACGTCGGCGGCCTTGGCCTTGGCGACGGCGTCCTCGGCTCCGCTGGAGACGACCTCCTTGGCGTAGTGCGTGGCCTGGTCGGCGGAGGTCAGGCTCAGGGTGCCGTCGGCCGCCGCCTTGACGTAGGGGTCCGAGCCGAACCAGCTCTCGGTCGTCTCGTAGCCGGCGTACCGCAGCAGGTACGTGCCGTCGGCCTGCCGCTCCAGCTTGAACTGCTCCTGCACGAACCAGCCGGACGGCTGGTCGGCGGTGTTGGCCAGCGTGGACCAGTTGGCCCGGCTGACGTACTTGCCGTTGGCGACGCTGCGCAGTGTCAGCACGCCCTGGCCCCAGTCGAACGCGTCGAACTGCTCGGTGGCGCCGGCCGAGGTCGCGCTCTCCTTCAGGTCGCCGCCGGCCGCGGGGGCGCTGATGTACCTGCCGGTGGCGACGTCCTTCAGCGCGATGCGGTCGACGCCCTCGGAGGAGGTCACCGACGCCGCCCGCGCCTTGATCCCGTCAAGCGGGGTCACCTTGTACGGCAGGCCGCCCGAGTACCAGTCGGTGTAGAGCACGTCGGCCAGCGGGCCGACCACGGCGACCTTCTTGCCGGGCTTCAGCGGCAGCGCGCCGCCGGAGTTCTTCAGCAGCACCATGGCCTTGGCCGCGGTCTCGCGGTTCAGCTTCTGGTTCGCCGGGCTGTTGACCACGTCCTTGGTGATCTTCGCGTACGGTCCGCCGTCGGGGTCGAACTCGCCGAGCCGGAACCGGACGCTGAGCTGGTGCCGGACGGCGTCGTCCACGTCCGACTGACTGAGCAGGCCCTTCGACAGCGCCTCCTTGACGGACGCGACCGTCGGGCCGCCGTTGGTGTCGTCCACGGTGAAGCTGTCGAGGCCCGCCTTGATCAGCGCGGCGGCGGCCTCGGGCTGGGTCGCGTAGTACTTCTCGGTCTGTACGAGGTTGTTCGGCGCCCAGGCGTCGGAGACGTTGAACAGCGTCCGGTCCGTCCAGGAGCGGACCACGCCGTCCAGATCGGGGTTGACCGTGTTCGGCCGGCCGTTGACGAGGTTGTACGACGCCATCACGCCGGTCGCCGCGTCGGCCTCGATGGCCGGCTTGAAGGCCGCCTCGTCGTACTCGTGCTTCACCCGCGGCGGCAGTTCCGAGGAGGTGACGTCGCGGCCGGCCTCGTTGTTGTTGGCCAGGTAGTGCTTCAGCGTGGGCGCCGTCTTCAGGTGGTCGGGGTCGTCACCCGTCAGGCCCGAGCCGTACGCGGTGGAGATGGCGCCGGTCAGCAGCGGGTCCTCGGAGTAGCCCTCCTCGTTGCGTCCCCAGCGGGGGTCGCGCAGCAGGTTGACCACGGGCGCCCAGAGGTTGAGCCCCCACACGGTGGGGTTCTCGGCGTGGTAGCCGCGGGCCTCGTCGCCGACGGCGGAGCCGACCCGCTTGATCAGGGCGGGGTCCCAGGTGCTGGCCAGGCCGACCGCCTGGGGGAAGACGGTGCCCTTGGCGGTGACCACGGCGCCGTTGTTGGCGTAGTCCGTCGACCAGGCGACGCCGTGCAGCGCCTCGGTGCCCGTCTTGAACATCTTGATGCCCAGACGGTCGATCGCGGGGGCGTACTGGTGCAGCATCGCGACCTTCTCGTCCGGCGTGAGCCGGCCGAGCAGATCGTCGACGCGCTGGGCGAGCGGCAGCGACGGGTTCCGGAACGGATAGTCGTCGGCCGCCCTCGCGGGGCCGGCGCCCAGGCTCAGTGCCAGAGCCAGGGCGGCCGACGCGGACAGCATCGCCGAACGGCGATGGGACATTGCGCCTCCAGGTCAGGTAGTGACGCGTTACTTGGGGGGTGTTACTTGATGGCGCCGACCGTGACGCCACGGGTCAGCGTGCGCTGGAAGATCAGGAAGAAGGCCACGGCCGGGACGATGCCGAGCAGCGCCGACGCGCTGGTCGTGGTGGCGTCCATCATCTTCTCGCCCTGCAGGCTGGCCAGGGCGACCGGCACGGTCTGGTTGTCGTTGTCGATGAGGAACACCAACGGCAGGAAGAACTCGTTCCACGTCCAGATGAAGAAGAAGATGAGCAGCACCGAGAGGGTCGGACGGCTGATGGGCACGACGATGCGCCACAGCATCCGCCACCTGCTCGCGCCGTCGATCTCGGCCGCCTCCAGGATTGCGCGGGGGAACTGCCCGAGCACCGACGAGAGCAGGTAGGTCCCGAAGGCCGCCTGGATCACCGTGAAGATCAGGATGACGGCGAGCTTCGAGTCGTACAGCCCCGCCTTCTTCGCCAGGAAGTAGAGCGGGTAGACCAGCGCCTCCTGCGGCAGCGTGTTGGCGACCAGGAAGACCACCAGAATCCACAGCCGGCCGCGCACCTTGCCGATCCCCAGCGCGTACGCGTTGAGCACCGACAGCACCACGGCGGCGACCGCGACGACGCCGCTGATCAGGAGGCTGTTCCACAGCTTCAGGCCGAAGTCGACCCGGTCCCAGAAGGCGACGATGCCGTCCAGGTAGAGCCCGTGGGGCAGGCTCAGCGGGCCGCCCGAGGAGTATTCGGCCGGGGACTTCACCGCGTTGAGCGTGACGATGACGAACGGGAACAGCATCACGACCGCGAGCACGACCAGCGCCGCGAGCACGGCCCATCGTCCCGGCTGGCGGATGGTGCGATCGGGGGTCACGACTCACTCTCCTGGTCACGCTCCTGGACCCGCAGGAAGAGGAAGGTCACCACGACGATGATCAGGGCGAGCACGGTCGCGATCGCCGAGCCGTACCCGACGTTGACCTTCTGGAAGAAGTTCAGATAGGAGAAGTACGACGGCACCATGGTCGCGGAGCCGGGCCCTCCCCTGGTCAGCACGAAGATCGGCCCGAACACCTTCAGCGCCGCGATCGTGCAGGTCAGCAGCACCACGAAGATCTCCGGCCGGATCTGCGGGATCGTGATGTGCCAGAACCTGCGCCACCACGAGGCGCCGTCGATCTCGGCCGCCTCGTACAGCGAGGGGTCGACCCGCTGGAGCCCGGCCATGAAGATGACGACCGGATATCCGAGCTGGAACCACACCATGATCGCCATGACCGTCGCCAGCGCGAAATCGGGGTCGCCCAGCCAGTTGACCTTCAGCCCGAAGATCTGGTTGACCGCGCCGTACGACGGGTGGAGCATCCAGCCCCAGACCACGCCGGCCACCGCGACGGGCAGCACCTGCGGCAGGTAGAACGCCGCGCGCAGGGCCGAGGCCGTACGCCCGCCGAACCGCTTGGCGATGTAGTCGAACAGCGCGGCGGCGAGCACCAGGCCGATGATCGTGGGCACCACGGCCATCGCGACGATCAGCGCGACGTTGTGCTGGAAGGAGGCCCAGAAGCGCTCGTCCCGCAACAGCTTGGTGTAGTTGTCGAGCCCGATCCATCTGGGGGTGCCGACGCCGGACCAGCGGGTGAAGCTCGTCGCGAGGTTCATCAGGAACGGGACGACGATGATCGCGAGGAACAGCACCAGGCTCGGAACCAGATAGAGCCAGTAGCCGCCCCTCCCGCGCGGGCGGGCGGTACCCGCGCCGGGTGGTGCCATGTGCGGAGCCTTTCGAGAAGGGGTCCGGCGGCGGAGGCCGGTCAGGCAGCCCCACCGCCGGAGTCGGGGGGTTACTCGGCGATGTCGGCCAGGTTGTCGTTGTACGGCTGGGCGATCTCGTCCAGGACCTCCTCGGGCTTCTTGCTGCCGTTGATCAGTTCCTGCACGCCGGCGACGAGCACGTCGTAGTAGCCGGGGGCCGGCCAGTCAGGGTAGAAAGCCAGGCCGTCCTGCGTCGAGAGCTTGTTGAAGTTCTCGATCAGCTCCTTGTTCTGCGCGTCGGTGATCGCGGTGGGGTCGGCCGCGACCGGGACGCCGCCCGAGTTGCCGAGCAGGTTCTGGATCTCCTTCTTCATCGTGATGTCGATGAAGTCGTAGGCGAGGTCCTTGTTCTCGGACTTCTCGGGCACGACCCACAGGTTGCCGCTGGAGCCCGGGGCGAACTGACCGGGCCACAGGAACGAGCCCCACTTGAAGTCCTTGATCTCCTCCTGCATGCGGCCGAACCACCAGCTGCCCGACACCATGATCGGGTACTTGCCGCCGATGAACGCCACGCCCATGTCCTCGGCCTTCATGCCGGCCGAGTCCTTGCCGATGTATCCCTTCTTCACCCAGTCGGAGAAGGTCTGCGCGGCGTAGGTGAACTCGGGGCCGTGGAAGTCGACCTTGCCCTTGTAGAGCTCGAAGGAGTCGATCCAGGCGCGGTTGGCCTTGTTCAGCGCGAGCAGGTAGAACAGCTGCTGGGCGGGGTACTCGGCGCCCGCCGTCGCGATCGGTGTGGTGCCCTTCTTCGCGAACGCGTCGAGCGCGGCGGTGAACTCGTCGAAGCTGGTGGGCACCTTGACGCCCGCCTTCTCGAACATGTCCTTGTTGTAGTAGACCATCACGTACTCGCCGTAGTTCGGCACGCCGAACCACTTGCCCGAGCCCATGATGCCCCGCTCGTCATATCTGGCGGTGGTCTGCAGCGACGGGCTGAGCAGCTTGTCCCAGCCGCGCTTGGTGGCCTCCTCCGACAGGTCGGTGAGCAGGCCCTGCTTGGACAGCTGACCGGCGGTCGCGTTGCCCTTGTTGTACTCCATGATGTCGGGCGCCTCGTCGGAGTTGAGGACCATCGACGCCGTCTTCTGGATCTGCTCGAAGCCCTTCTCCTCGAACTTCACCTTGACGCCGGGGTGGCTCGCCTCGAAATCCTTGATCGCCTGAGCCCAGGCGGTGCCCATGGCGCTGTTGCCGGTCTCGTAGTGCCAGAGGGTGAGGGTCCTGCCCTCCGCGGAGCCGCCGCCGCTGCCGCTATTCGAATCGTCAGAGGATCCACCGCACGCGCCGAGCGCCAGTGCGGCCGCGGCCAGTGCCGCCACCGCCGCGCTCCTGCCTACTCTGAACATGGTCTTTCTCCAGGGGGTTTCTCTAGTTGATGACGACCGGGACGCCGGGGCCCGCGAACTCGACGCCGTCGATCTGCTTGGGGCCCTCGGCGGTGACGACCAGCCGGTCGCCGTCCCTCACCGCCGTGACCGTCGTGTCCCCGTCCAGGTCCCTGATCGTCGTACGGCTCTCGCGCTCCGGCACGCCGAAGACGAGCAGCGAGACCCGGGGCTCGTCGGCCACCGTGTCGCCCGGCTCGGTGACCGGGATCAGCGAGCCGTGCCGTACGAACAGGGGGATCTGGTCGAGCGGCGGCGACACCGTGACGTAACGCCCGCCGTCCACGGCCTCGCCGGTCCAGTAGTCCACCCACACCCCCGAGGGCAGGTAGACCTTCCTGGTGCCGTCGGCGGAGGTCATGGGGGCGACGAGCAGGTCGGTGCCGAGAAGGTACTGCAGGTCCGCCTGCCAGGCCACCGGGTCGTCCGGGTGGTCGACGCACAGCGCGCGCAGCATCGGCGCGCCCGTCTCGGCCGCGGTGACGGCCGCCGAGTAGATGTACGGCATGAGCCGGTACCGCAGCCGCAGGGCCTCCACGGCGGCCTGCTCCGCGTGCGCCGGGAACTCCCAGGGCTCCCGGGTGGTCGTGCCGTGGAACCGTACGAGCGGGGACAGGGCGGCGAACTGCGACCAGCGGATGTAGAGGTCCGGGCTGGGCGTGCCGGTGAAGCCGCCCGCGTCGTGGCTCCAGAAGGGGATGCCGGACAGGCCGTGCGACAGCCCGCCCCTGATCGTGCTGCCCATCGCGGAATAGGTCGTGTCGACGTCGCCGCTCCACTGGGCCGAGTGGCGCTGGCCGCCGAGGTAGGACGAGCGGGCCCAGACCAGCTCGTGCCCGTTCACCTCGCGGGTCACCTCCGCCACGATGTCGTTGAACAGCAGCGTGTAGACGTTGTGCAGCTCGGTGCCGGTCATGCCGTTGAAGGCCACGGCGTCGGCGGGGACCCCCTCGGCGAAGTCGGTCTTGAACGCCGCCACGCCCTCACGCAGGCGGTCGCGCAGCAGGCCCTTGAACCACTCGACCGCCTCCGGATTGGTGAAGTCGACGATGCCGCAGGCCGGGTAGGAGCCGTGCCAGGTGTCGGCGACGTAGGTCTCGCCGTCGCGCGTCCTGAGGAAGTAGCCCCTCTCCGAGGCCTCGGCGAAGGCCGGGCTGAGGTGCGAGATGTAGGAGTTCATCCACAGACAGACCTTGAAGCCCTGCTCCTTGAGCGTGGCGAGCATGCCCGCAGGGTCGGGGAACGTCTCCGGGTCCCACTGGAGGTCGGACCAGTGCCCGTCCGCCTGCCAGTAGCAGTCGAGGTGGAGCACGTCGCAGGGGATCCCCCGGTCCCTGATCTTCCTGGCGCGCTCCAGCACGCGCTCCTGGCTGTCGCGGAAGAAGCCCGAGGAGATCCAGGTGCCGAACGCCCACTTCGGCGGCAGCTGCGGCCGGCAGGTCAGCCGGTCGAACCGGTCCAGGACCTCCGCCGGGGCCGGTCCCGCGATGACGTAGTAGTCGATGAGGTCGTCGGGCACGATGATCTGCACCGCGCTGTGCGTGGACTGGCACACGTCGAACTCGACCGGCGTGCCGCTGTCGACGCAGATGCCGTATCCCCTGCTGGACAGGTAGAAGGGCACGTTCTTGTACGCGCGCTGCGACTCGGCGCCGAAGGCGTCGAAGTTCCACATGAGCGGGCGCTGGCCGCGCTTGTCGAGCGGCGTGAACGACTCGCCGAAGCCGCCGAACGCCTCGTCGGAGGGGGCCACGAACGTGTCGTGGTAGGCGACGGGGACGCCGTCCACGGCGGAGCGGCCGAACGGCAGCGTGCGCAGGCGGCCGCTGATGTCGGGGTGACCCGGGTCCTGCTCCACCAGAGTCCGGCCGGCCCGGTCGGTGAAGCGCAGGTTCCAGGGGTGCAGCCGCACCTCGGCACGCAGCGATCCCGCGTCGACGATCACACGGCTGTGGCTCGCCTCCACGACGGCCTCGCCGTACTCGCCGGGGGTGACCATGGAGATCGCGCGGGCGGACCGGGTGCGCGCGTCGGGATCCTCCGACAGGCGCACCCGGATCACCCCCTCGCCCGCGACCGTGATCTGCACGACGAGCGTCTCCTCGGCCGAGGTGGAGCCCTTGAGCGTCACGCCCCGGCCGTCGGAGGCCACCACCTCCGCGCTGGTCAGCGCGGACAGGCCCGCCTCGCCCGGCTCGCGTACCGGAAGCTCGGGAGGATCCGCCACGAAGAACTCGCGCGCGATCAATGGGGGACGGTACGGCATTGCGGCACTCCATCGGCTCATCCGGCGATTGTGGAGTTAGTTTGCCGTCCATCCCAACAAAGGTCAATGGTTCGAAGTGGCTCCGGATTTGTCCAAAATATTCCGATTAATGCCTGTCTGAGGTAATGTGACCGCAATCCCCCGACAAGGTAGGTGAGATGGACAGGTTCGTGCATGTGATGCCGCTCGACGACGTGATCGACCACGAGGGCAACCCCGAGTGCGTCTGCGGCCCCGGAGGCCAGCCGGTCACCGCCGCCGACCTCGGCGAGCCGATGCCGTACACGGACCGCGACACGGTCGCGCTCGGCTGGTCCCGCCCCGCGGTCGGCGTCATCTACCAGCACCACGCACTCAGCCCCTGCCGCGAATGGGAAGCCATTCCCGAGCCCTGAGGGCCTTCAATAGCCGTCGATCGCCGCCATTTCCGCGAACCATGTGTAACTTCCCAGCACAGGTGCGACACCGCGCTGCTGGTCATCTGCCCGGATCGGTCGATGGCCCGCTGGTGCGAGAGGACGATCCGGCTGGGCCCGAACGGCGCCATCACGCCGCTGGTGATCGACCTCGGCCGCATGCCCCTGATCACCGACCCCGGCCAGGCCCGCGCCTGCCCGGAACTCGCCGTCCTCTCGGCCGTGGCACACCCCGATGAGTCCGACAACGAGATGGTGCTGGAGGATCCAGCGGTGTGAGGACACGAACCAACTGGAGGCCTGGGTCCGCAGGGCCGCCGTCATCACCTCGGCCGACGAACTGTTCGATTGATGGCGGCCTGGCCTGTGGGGGCGGGCGGGCCGCCCGGGGGTGCACCCCGCGAGACGGCCCGCTCGGTTTCAGTCGGTCATGGGGTCCATCTGACGTTCGGGTTGATGTGGCCGGTCCAGTCGAAGACGGCCATGTTGTCCCAGCCGTCGCCGGTGCCGTTGATGTTCGCCGGGTCCCAGCCGTTCCCGGGCACGGCGTACCACGTCGGCTCCCAGTAGAAGACGCCGACGGCGCCCGCGTTGCGGGCCGTGCTCTGCACCGCCGCGAACTCGGCGCCCTGTCCCTGCCAGGTGAGGCCGTACCCCGGGCAGCCCGACGTGACCGAGTTGCCCTCCCAGTCGGCGTTGTCGGGAGTGAACGGGTAGGCCGTCTCGGCGATGACGACCGGCTTGCCGTAGCGGGACCGCATGTCCGAGATCACGCTGGACAGGTTGGACAGTGTGCCGTGCCACATGCAGTAGTACGACAGGCCGGTGATGTCCCAGGGGACGCCCTTGGCCCGGATGCCGTCGTAGAACCAGCGGGCGTGCGCGTCGCTGTCGGCGTTCGCGGTGTGGATGATCACCTGAGTGCCGGAGTTGCAGGCCTTGGTCGCGTTGTAGCCGGCCTTGAGCAGCAGGCTCAGGTTCGTGAAGTCGTTGTTGACGACCTTGCCGTCGTTCCACAGCATGCCGACGTTGATCTCGTTGCCGATCTGCACGCTGTCGGGGGTCGTGCCCTGGGCCTTGAGGCTGGAGCACACGTCGTAGGTGTAGTTGTAGACGTCGGTCTGCAACTGGCCGATGCCGTGGCTCGCCCACGCGGCGGGCTTGTACTGCTTGCCGGGATCCGCCCAGGTGTCGGAGTAGTGGAAGTCGATCATCAGCTTCAGGCCCTTGGCCTTGACCGTCCTGGCGTACTGGAGGACCTTCGCCTTGTTGTTGTAGCCGCTGGCCGGGTTGTTCCAGATCCGCAGGCGGACGTAGTTGACGCCGACGCCCTTGAGGATGTCGAGCGGGTCCTTCTGGCCGCCGCTCGCGTCGTAGTACTTCGCGCCCAGGTCGAGGGAGCGCTGCACGGAGGACACGTCGGCTCCGAGCATGGTCAGTGTGCCGGCGGCGTGCGCCGGTTGCGCGGCGGGGAGCACCGCGGCGGCGCACACGACCAGCGCCGCCAGGATCTTTCTCATGGTTCCTCCGGTCAGGAGAGGATGGGTGGACGCCCCCGAACCCCCGCCGTCACGAGGTCAGGTCGCCACGGCGAGGGACGCTTCGATACTCACCGGCGGGCGAACTCCCGCAGCGCGGGCAGCGCCCGGTCGTCGAAGCCGAACAGCGCCTGGTTCTCCCAGGCGTTGCCGGACGACGGGTCGGCGGGATCCCAGCCGTTGCCCTTCACCCCCGTCCAGGTGGCCTCCCACCAGAAGGCCCCCAGGCCGAGTCCGCCGGGCACCGCCCGCACGATGTCCGTCAGGTCGCGGGCGAACGCCGCCTGACCCGCGGGGGTCGCCGGATACCCGGGGTACGGCTCGGCGGAGGTGACGATGTTCTCCCAGCCGTCGTCGTCGGCCGTCGTGAAGGGATAGGCGGTCTCCACCACCACGACCGGCTTGCCGTACCGTGCGGCGACGTCGTTCAGGTTGGCCTGGAACGCGGCGAGGGTGCCGTGCCAGAACGGGTAGTACGACAGGCCGATCACGTCGTAGCGGACGCCGTAGGACGCGGCGGTGTCGAACCACCACCGGTACAGGCCGTTGTCGCCGCCGTCCGCCAGGTGCAGCACGACCTTGGTCCTGGCGGACACCGCCTTGACCGCGTCGTACCCGGCGCCCAGCAGGGCGGCCATCCCCGGCCAGTCGTCCCAGCGGCCGTCCGGCCACAGCAGGCCGCCGTTGATCTCGTTGCCGACCTGCACCATGTCGGCCGTCGTGCCCTGCGCCTTCAGCGCGCTCAGCACGTCGTAGGTGTGGTCGTACACCGCCTGCTTCAGTTCCTCGAAGGACAGCGAGGACCAGGCGGCGGGCTTGTTCTGCTTGCCGGGGTCGGCCCAGGAGTCGGAGTAGTGGAAGTCGACCAGCAGGCCCATGCCGTGCGCCTTGGCCCGCTTCGCGATCGCGAGCACCTGGTTCTTGGTGTTGTAGCCGTCGGCGGGGTTCACCCACACCTTGAGCCGGATGTAGTTGACCCCGCTGTGCCGCAGGATCGCCAGCGCGTCGCCCCGCCGCCCGTTCGCGTAGCGGTACGTCCCGCCCAGCGCCTCGGACTTGGCGAGACTCGACACGTCGGCGCCCCTGATCGCGAGGTGGGGTGGTGGACCGCCGGGCTTCGGGCCGCCGCCGGACGGTGCCGCGGCCCCTGCCGGGGCGACGGTGGTGAACAGCGCGGCCATCGCGCACAGCAGGGCCGCCAGGAATCGAGCCATGTGATCCTCCGGTCAGGAGAGGACGAGCCGTGTTCCCCCGTGTTCGATTGTGCGGGCCCCGGCGCCGCGTCACCGGTCAGGTGCGGCACGGCGCCGGGGAGTCTCAGGAGGTGTGGACGACCACGACGCCTCCGGCGGGCACCGTCGCCGAGCCGTCGTACGCGGCGCCGTCGAGCACTCCCGTGCCGGTCACCCCGGTCACGGTGACCGGCGCGTCCCCGTGGTTGATGAGGAACAGGTGGTCGCCCCGCCGTACGAGCTCCAGCGTGTCGGGCAGGCCGCGCGGCCGGGACACGCCCGCGCCGTCGAGCACCCGGCCGAGGAGTCCGCGCAGGCCGGACCCGGCGTCCAGGGCGGTGGACACGTACCACGCGGCGCCCGCGCCCAGGTCGTGCCGGGTCACGGCGGGGTGCCCGGCGTCGGGCCCGTCGGCGAACTCGTGCACGGCCCGGGCCCCCGCGAGCCGTACGCGCTCGGACCAGATCCGGCCGGTCGCCCCGGGCCCGGCTGACTCCGAGGGCTCCACCGTCACGGTCTCGTGCTCGCGGAGCGGGTGGAACTCCTCGACGGTCACCCCGAGCACCTCGCGCAGCGCCCCGGGGTAGGGCCCCGCGTGGATGGTGTCGTTCTCGTCCACGATCCCGGAGAAGTAGGAGACCAGCAGGTGCCCGCCGGCCTCCACGTAGCGGTGCAGGTTCTTCGCCGGCGCCTCGCCGAGCAGGTAGGAGCTCGGCGCGACGACCAGCCGGTACGGCGACAGGTCGGCCGACGGGTGGACGAAGTCGACGGTGACGTGCTCCCGCCACAACGCCTCGTAATAGGCCTCGACGCGCTCCCGGAAGCGCAGATCGGCCGAGGGGCGCCACTCGAACTCGAGTGCCCAGTAGGACTCCCAGTCCCACACCACGGCGACCTCGGCCGTCACCCGCGAGCCCCTCACCCCGGCGAGTTCGCGCAGGTCCGCGCCGAGTGCCAGCACCTCGCGCCACATCTGCGAGTCGGTCCCGGCGTGCGGCACCATCGCCGAGTGGAACTTCTCCGCGCCGTGACGGGATGCGCGCCACTGGAAGAACATCGCCGAGTCCGAACCGCGCGCCACGTGGGCGAGGGTGTTGCGGCGCATCTCCCCCGGCCGTTTGGCGAGGTTGCGCGGCTGCCAGTTGACCGCGCCCGTCGAGTGCTCCATCAGCATCCAGGGGCGGCCTCCGGCCACCGAGCGGGTGAGGTCGGCGGCCATGGCCAGCTCGATGTGCGGGTCGGCCCGCCCCGAGTCGAGGTAGTGGTCGTTGGCCACCACGTCGACCTCCGCCGCCCACCGCCAGTAGTCCATGGGCTTGCAGTTGGGGATCATGAAGTTGGTCGTGACGGGCAGGTCGCCGAACCGTCGGATCGTGTCCCGCTCCCTGCGGAAACAGGCGATGTGGGCGTCGACGGAGAACCGCATGAAGTCGAGCTTGAGCCCGGTGAGCAGGCCCACCGGCGCGGCCACGGGCGGCTCGACCTCCTCGAACGAGCCGTACGTCAGCCCCCAGAAGGTCGTGCCCCAGGCGGCGTTGAGCGCGCCCACGTCGCCGTACCTGTCCCTCAGCCAGGCGCGGAACGCCTCGGCCGACGTCGGGCAGTAGCAGTGGGCGTTGGCCCAGCCGTACTCGTTGTGCACGTGCCACATGGCCACGGCGGGGTGGCCGGCGTACCGCCGGGCCAGGGCGGTGACGATCCGCTCGGACGCGGCGGCGTAGTCGGGCGAGCTCGGGCAGAAGCTGTGGCGTGAGCCACCGCCGAGCACGTGGCCCTCCCGGTCCACCAGGCGGCTGCCGGGGTAGCGGCGGCGGAACCACGTGGGCGGCGACGAGGTGGGGGTGGCGAGGTCGGCGTACACGCCGGCCGAGTGGAGCAGGTCGAGGATCCGGTCGAGCCGGGAGAAGTCGTACTCGCCCTCCTCCGGTTCGATGAGTCCCCAGTTGAAGACCCCCACGGTGACCAGGTTCACCCCGGCCTCCCGCATCAGGCGGACGTCCTCCCGCCACACGTCCTCCGGCCACTGCTCGGGGTTGTAGTCCCCGCCGTAGGCGAGGCCCTCGGGCAGGACGGGATATCCGGGCACGTCTCCCCCTCGATTCTGCTTCTGTGAACGTGCACAGTAACGCACAGCCGCCCAGGCGTGAAGGTGTGAGTGATTTGTGCTGATAGGGACGGAGCGTTAACAACCGGGTAACGGCCATTGACAGCACATGAGCGAACTTCCACTCTGTGAACGCTCCCAGAACGTCTCATCCTTCCATCCCCCTCTCCCCCCTGCCTGGAGGGCCCTATGCGTGTGAACCGGTTAGCAGTGGCGACCGTCGCGATCCTCACCACCGCACTGTCGGCGGCCTGCTCGGGCGGCGCCGAGGAGCCGTCCGGGGCCGCGAGTCAGAGCGCGGCGCCGGCCGGGCCGGTGAAGCTGACCTACTGGACCTGGGTCCCGAACATGGACAAGATCGTCGCGGTGTGGAACCAGGCCCACCCCGACATCCAGGTCACGGTCAGCAAGCAGGCGGGCGGGGACGACGCGGCGGCCAAGTTCCTCACCGCCGCCAAGGCCGGAAACCCGCCGGACCTGGTCCAGGCCGAATACCAGATGCTGCCCTCGTTCGTCGCCGCCGACGCCGTGGCCGACCTCAAGGCGGAGACCGCTCAGGCGAAGAGCGAGTTCGGCGAGGGCATCTGGGGGCTGGTCACCCTCGGCACCGACGCCGTCTACGCGGTCCCGCAGGACAGCGGGCCGATGATGCTCTACTACCGCGAGGACCTGTTCGAGAAGTACGGCATCGAGGTGCCGAAGACCTGGGACGAGTACGCCGAGGCCGCCCGCACCGTGCACAAGAAGGACCCGAAGGTCTTCCTCGGCACGTTCTCCAGCAAGGACCCCGGCTGGTTCGCCGGCCTCTCCCAGCAGGCGGGCGCGCAGTGGTGGTCGATCAGCGGCGACGCCTGGAAGGTCGCGGTGAACGACGAGGCCACCACGAAGGTCGCCTCCTACTGGGGCGGCCTGGTGAAGGAGGGCGTCATCGACGGCATGCCGTACTTCACCCCGGAGTGGAACAAGGCACTCAACGACGGCAAGCTGCTCACCTGGCCGTCTGCGGTCTGGGGCCCGGGCGTGCTGTCGAGCAACGCGCCGAAGGCCAAGGGCAAGTGGGCCATCGCGCCGCTGCCGCAGTGGAACGCGGGTGAAAGCCACAGCGGCTTCTGGGGCGGCTCCTCCACCGCCGTCGCCGCCAAGTCGCCCAGCAAGGCGGCCGCCGCGCGGTTCGCCACCTGGCTGAACACCGACCCGCAGGCGCTCGGCCTGCTGATCAAGGAGGGCGCGGTCTACCCGGCCTCCGCCAAGGGCGCCGCGCTGATGACCGGCGCTCCCGACTACTTCTCCAACCAGCCCGACTTCTGGAAGCAGGCGGCCGACATCGGCGCCACCGCCCGCGGCTTCACCTTCGGCCCCAACGTCAACGTGACCTACAACGCCTACAGAGACGCCTTCGACAAGGCCGTCGCCGCCAAGTCCGACTTCGCCGCCGCCGTCGGGACGATGCAGGACACCACCGTCGCCGATATGCAGAAGTCCGGCTTCAGCCTCGCCCAGTGACGATGCGATCCCCGAAGACAGGCGCTCGCGCCGGCCGCACGGGCGCCGCGCCCTACCTGTTCCTCGCCCCGGCCATGGCGTTGTTCACGCTCTTCATGGCCCTGCCCATCGGCTACACGATCTATCTGAGCCTGCGGCGCACCAAGGTCTCCGGCCTGGGACTCGGCAAGGGGGCCCGTACGGAGGTCTTCGCCGGGCTCGCCAACTACGCGGCCGCCGTCGGCGACGGCGAGCTGTGGGCCGGCTGGCTGCGCGTCCTCGGATACGGCGCGCTGGTGCTGGTGCTGATGCTGGGGCTCGCCCTCGTGTTCGCGCTCATGCTCGACGCCGCGCACGTGCGGCTCGCCCGCCTCACCCGGATCTCGATCTTCCTGCCGTACGCCGTGCCCGGCGTGGCCGCGACGCTGATGTGGGGCTTCCTCTACCTGCCCAGCCTCAGCCCGTTCGGTGAGCATCCGTTCCTGAGCGCCGGCCTGGTGACGTTCTCGATGGCGAACGTCGCGGTCTGGGGCGGCACCGGCTTCAACATGCTGGTGCTCTACACGAACCTGCGGGCCGTGCCGCGGGAGTACTACGAGGCGGCCAGGATCGACGGCGCGAGCGAGCTGGGCATCGCGCTGCGTGTCAAGATCCCGATCCTGGTCCCGTCGATCATCCTGACCACCGTGTTCTCCGTCATCGCGACCGTCCAGGTGTTCACGGAACCGACCACCCTTCGGCCGCTGACGAACACGATCAGCTCGACCTGGAGCCCCCTGATGAAGGTGTACCGCGACGCGTTCGTCACCGGCGACCTCTACTCGGCCGCCGCGACATCCATGGTGATCGCCGGGATCTCCCTCGTCCTGTCGTTCGGCTTCCTGCGGATCGTGAAGAACCGCGCGTTCGGGGAGGGCTGATGGCCGCCACCGCGCTGCCGCGAAGCCGCGGCCACGCCCGGCCGACGCCGCGCCGGCCGCTGGGGATCGTGCCGACCGGGGTGCTGGTGCTGGGCGCGATCTACACCCTGTTCCCGGTGAGCTGGGTGGTGGTCGCGGCCACCAAGTCGAAGGCCGAGCTGTTCTCCACCTCGACGTTCGCGCCCGGGACCGGCCTGCTGTCCAACCTGACCGACCTGTTCGCCTACCGCGACGGCGTCTTCTGGCTCTGGCTGCTCAACACCCTCCTGTACGCCGGGGGCGGCGCGGTCCTGTCGACCGCGGTGTCCACCGTCTCGGGCTACGCCCTCGCCACGTACGACTTCCCGGGACGAAATCTGATCTTCAACCTGCTCATCGGCGGCATCCTCGTGCCGTCGGTGGTGCTGGCGATCCCGCAGTATCTGCTGTTCTCCAAGGCCGGCCTGGCCGACACGTACTGGTCGGTGCTGTTGCCCCAGATCCTGCATCCGTACAGCATCTACCTGGCCCGGATCTACGCCAGGGCCGCGATCCCGGGCTCGCTGCTGGAGGCGGGCCGGCTCGACGGCGCGAGCGAGTGGCGGCTGTTCCGCCAGGTGGCGCTGCCGATGATGACGCCGGGCATGGTGACGATCTTCCTGTTCCAGTTCGTCGCGATCTGGAACAACTTCCTGCTGCCGTTCATCATGCTGGGCGACGACCACAGGTTCCCGCTGACGGTCGGCCTCTACACGCTGCTCGCCGCGGGCGCCAACCAGCCGTCGCTGTACAACCTGATCATCACGGGGACGATGCTGTCGCTCATCCCGCTGATCGCGCTGTTCCTCACGATGCAGCGCTACTGGCGTACGGACCTGTCCGGCGGGGCCGTGAAAAGCTGATGCGCACGGGGAAACACGCTGATCGGCGGGGGGAAAATACGTCTATGGCGAAACGTCCGACCATCCACGACGTGGCCGCGGCGGCGGGCGTCTCCCGGGGCACGGTCTCCCGGGTGCTCAACGACGACCGGTACGTGAGCCCCGCCGCCCACGCCGCCGTCCGCCGGGCCATCGCCGAGACCGGGTACGTCGTCAACCGCGCCGCCAGGAGCCTGGTCACCCAGCGGACCGGGTCGGTCGTGATGGTCCTGTCCGAGCCGCACGAGAAGCTGTTCGAGGACCCCAACTACAGCGTGATGATCCGCACGGCCATCAAACGCCTGGCCGAGCGCGACGTGTCCCTCGTCGTCATGCTGGCCGGCGACGACGGGGACCGCGAGCGGGTGCTCCGCTATGTGCGCGGCGGCCACGCCGACGGCGTGTTCCTGATGTCCACGCACGCCGGCGACACGCTCGTGGACGCCCTGGTGGAGACGAAGGTCCCCGCCGTGGCGCAGGGCGCGGTCATCGGACGGGAGACCACGATCCCCTACGCGGCGGCCGACGACCGCGAGGGCGCCCGGCAGATGACCCGCTACCTGGTCGAGCAGGGCCGCAGGAGGATCGCCACGATCACCGGCCCGATGGACACCCCCGGCGGCATCCAGCGTCTGGAGGGCTTCGCCGACGTGCTCGGCAGGAAGGCGTCCAGGAGGCTCATCGAGCACGGCGACTGGACCCAGCTCAGCGGCGAGAGCGCGATGGCGCGGCTGCTGGAACGCACGCCCGACCTCGACGCCGTCTTCGTGGCCTCCGACCTCATGGCGGCCGGCGCGCTGTCCACGCTGCGCGCGGCCGGGCGCCGGGTGCCCGACGACGTGGCCGTGGGAGGCTTCGACGACTCGTCGGTGGCCGCCACCACGCATCCGCCGCTGACCACCGTCCGCCAGCCGCTCGCCGAGGTCGCGCAGGAGACCGTACGGCTCCTGCTCACGCTCATCGACGGCGGCGGCCCGGTGGACCCGGTGATCCTGCCCACCCGCCTCGTCGTGCGGGAATCTGCCTAGTAGGTCGCGTACCGGGCCGGCGCACGCTCGCGCTCGTCCGGGCACCCGTACCGACGGTCAGCCCCTGATCGGCAGGACCGCGCGCGCGACGGCCAGGCGTTCGGCCTCTTCGCGCTCGGCGGCCTCCTGCTCGGCGGCCACGCGCCGGTCGTAGGCGGCGCGCGCCGCGGCGATGGCGTTCTGGTGCTCCTCGGTCCAGACGACCAGGGCACGGATGGTGGCGTGCAGAGTCGCGCCCATCGGCGTCAGCGCGTAGTCCACACGCGGAGGGACCGTCGGGTACACCGTCCGGCTGACCAGTCCGTCCCGCTCCAGGTGCCGCAGCGTGCGGGCCAGCATCCGCTGGCTGACCCCGTCGATCGCGCGGCGCAGCTCGGTGAAGCGCAGGCTCCGCTTGTCGAGCAGCGCGATCACCAGGAGCGACCACTTGTCGGCGATGCGGTCGAGGATCTGCCGCACCTCGCAGTCCGCGCGCTGGTCCCATTGGAGGACGTCGTCGTCGACGCCGGTATTCGCGCAGTAACCGAGGGACTGAGGAGTGCCGTCTTCCACAGTCACCGATAGTGCCTGAGGATGCAGTCGGTTACATGAGGGAACCGGCAGGCACTCGGGGAACCGCTCCGGGGCCGGTTCCCCGACGAGATGGAGCCGGACTCCGATGTCCAATTCCGTGGGCGGAATCGCCGCCCGGCAGCCGGCCCGCATGACCGCCCGCATGACGGGACGCGCATGGGGCGTGCTGATGGTGTTGTGCGGCGCGATCTTCCTGGAGGGGATCGACGTGGCGATGCTGAACGTGGCGCTGCCGTCGATCCGGGCCGATCTGGGCCTGTCCACCGGGATGCTCAGCGGCGTCGTCAGCGCCTACGTGCTCGGCTACGGCGGGTTCATGCTGCTCGGTGGGCGCGCCGCCGACCTGCTGGGGCACCGGCGGATGTTCCTGCTGTGGCTGGCCGTCTTCCTGGTCTTCTCCGGGCTCGGCGGGTTCGCCACTCAGGGCTGGATGCTGCTGGCCGCACGGTTCGTCACGGGGGTCGCGTCCGCGTTCATGGCGCCCGCCGGGTTGGCGCTGGTCACCTCCAACTTCCCCGAGGGACCGCTGCGCACCAAGGCGCTCGGCGTGTACGCGGGCACGGCGGCGGGCGGGTTCTCGCTCGGCCTGGTCGCCGGCGGCGTGCTCACCGCGTTCGGCTGGCGGTGGGTGTTCTTCGCGCCGGTCATCCTGTCCGCGCTGATCCTGGCGGCCGCGCTGGTCCTCGTCCGTGACACGGGCGGCGAGCGCCCCTCGGGCGGATTCGACCTGGCGGGGGCGTTCGCCGTCACGGGAGCCATGTTGCTGCTGGCGTACGGGGTGGTCCGGTTGGAACACCCCGGCGACGGCCCCGGCCTGACCGCCGGCGCGATCGCGGCGGGGCTGGTGCTGCTGGGGGTGTTCGCCGCGATCGAGCGGCGGTCGTCGTCGCCCCTGGTGCGGCTGGGCATCCTGCGCACCGCGCCGCTCGTGCGGGTGAACGCGGCGGCGCTGTTGTTCCTGTTCGCGTTCGCGGGGTTCCAGTTCCTGATCACCCTGTACCTCCAGGATTGGCGTGGCTGGAACACGATGCAGACCGGCCTGGCGATGCTGGTGATCGGCATCGACACGGTGCTCGCGCCGACGCTGACGCCGCGCCTGGTGAACCGCTTCGGCAACACGCGGGTGCTGTTCGGCGGCATCGTGCTCGCGGCGGTCGCGTACGCGCTCTTCCTGCCCGTGGGGATGGACTGGACCTACGCCGCCATGCTCCCGGCGCTGCTCCTGCTCGGCCTGTCCTTCTCTCTGGCGTACGGCCCGCTGACCATGGCCGCGACGGAGGGCGTCGACGAGGACGAGCACGGCCTGGCGGGCGGCCTGCTCTACACGGCGATGCAGTTCGGCACCGCGCTCGGGCTGTCGGCCGTCACCGCCGTCAGCGTCGCGGCCGGACCGGGATCGGACGCGCTGCGGACCGCGCTGGCCGTCCCGGTGGCGGCGGCGGTGCTCGGCGCGGTGGTCGTCGCGTTCGGCCTGCGCGCCTCCGGAGGTTCCCCGGCGCCGGCTCAGGACGCCCCGCGAGCGCAGCCGCCGCGGAGGGATGTCACACACTGAGGAGGTGTCCCGTCCTCAGGGTGTGAACGACCATGAAAGCGCGGGGACCGGCCTGGACGCCGAGTTCCAGGCGCTGCGGCCCCGGCTGCTCGGCGTCGCGTACGGCCTGCTCGGCAGCCTGGACGAGGCCGAGGACGTGGTGCAGGACGCCTGGCTGCGGCTGCGGACCGCCAAGGCCGCGGCCGGCGACGAGATCAGGGACGTGACCGGGTGGCTGGTGGTCACGGTCTCCCGGCTCGCCCTCGACGTGCTGCGCTCGGCGCGGCGTCGCAGGGAGGAGTACGTGGGGCCGTGGCTGCCCGAGCCCGTCCTGATGGGGCCCGACCCCGCCGAGCGGGTGACTCTGGACGAATCGATGAGCATGGCCATGCTCGTCGTGCTGGAGTCGCTCAGCCCGGCCGAGCGGACCGCCTTCGTGCTGCACGACGTGTTCGGCCTGACGTTCGCCGAGGTGGGCGCGGCGGTCGGGCGCAGCCCGGCCGCCTGCCGGCAGCTCGCCGCACGGGCACGGGCGCACGTCGCGTCCCGCGCGCCCCGGTTCGACGTGGACCCCTCCAAGCACCGGCGGGTGGTGGACGCCTTCGCCCGGGCCTGCCTGGGCGACGACATCGACGCGCTGCTCGCGCTGCTCGACCCCGGCGTCGTGCTGCGCAGCGACGGCGGCGGTCTCGTGACCGCGGCGCGGCGGCCGATCCTCGGCGCCGCCAAGGTGGCCAGGCTGCTGATCGGCATCCACCGGTGCGGGCACGTACTGGTCCCGGCCACCGTCAACGGCGGGCCGGGGCTGCTGCGCTACCGGGACGACCGGCTGGTGACGGTGATCGGGCTCACCGTCGCGCACGGCCGGGTCACCGCCGTCGACATGGTCCTCAACCCGGACAAGCTCGCCCGCGTGACGCGGGCCGACGAGACGAGGAGATCACGATGACCGCGAGGATCGATGTCCAGAGGCTGGCTCCCGAGGCGTACCGGGCCATGCTCGGGGTGGAGCGCTTCCTGCACGAGTGCGCCGTGCCGCCCGCGACCCTGGAACTGATGAAGATCCGGGCGAGCCAGATCAACGGCTGCGCCTTCTGCGTGGACATGCACTGCCGGGACGCGAAGAAGGCCGGGGAGAGCGACGAGCGGCTGTGGTCGGTGGCCGCGTGGCGCGAGGCGCCGTACTACACCGACGCCGAGCGGGCCGCGCTCGCGCTGACCGAGGCCGCGACCCGGCTCGCCGACCGGCCCGACCCGGTGCCGGACGAGGTCTGGCAGGAGGCGGCCGAGCACTACTCCGAGGAGCAGCTGGCCGCGCTGGTGGTGGCGATCGCGCAGATCAACGCCTGGAACCGGCTCTCCGTGATCAGCCGGAAGGTCCCCGGCACGATGGTCTGACCGGTCTGTCCCCGAAAACCGGAAGACGATGGCAGGCGGGACGAATAGTCTTCCTACGTCACGGAAGGAGGAGGCCATGAGACGCACCAGGATCCGCAAGCCGCTCCGCATCCGCCGTCCCGCCGCCGATCTCGACCTGCGCACCCCCTCCGGCCGGCTGCTTCCCTACTGAGACCCGCGTGACAGCGGAGGCTTTACGCCGGTTTTACCGAGTCTCCGATATCTATTCCGACAAGGTCACGGAACCATCACGGTCGGGGGGTAATGAACATGGTCACGGTGGTGCCGTCGCTCGCCAAGGTCAGGGACATCAGGACCGCGCTGCGCCGCAGGCCCAGGAGGGACAGAGGGGACAGGAAGATCGTCGACCTCCGGGCCTACACGGGCGGGAATGTCATCCGGTTCCCGAGGACGTCCGGACCGACGTCGGCCGCCTGATCCGGTCCGTCACAGCGATCCCACGGCCCGCCCGGCGTCTCCGTCGGGCGGGCCGTTTTCTGGTTGGATGTCGCCTCATGAGTGAATTGTCCGCGACGGAGCGGACCCGGCACCGTCGTTTGCGGGAACAGGGCCGCACCGAGCGGGAGGCGCTGTTCGAGGTGCTCCGGGCCGGGTTCGTCTGCCACCTCGGCGTCGTCGTGGACGGCGACCCCATGGTGGTGCCGACGGTCTACGGCTTCGACGACGCCCAGCTGTACGTGCACGGCTCGGTGGCCAGCCGCAGCCTCACCCGGGGCACGACGATCTGCGTGACGATCACCCATGTCGACGGCCTCGTGCTGGCCCGGTCGGTCTTCGAGCACGGCGTCAACTACCGCAGCGCGATGATCTACGGCGTGCCGCGCGTGCTGGAGGACGACGAGAAGCTCGCCGCCCTGCGGTGCCTGACCGAGCACGTCGCTCCGGGCCAGTGGGACCACGCCCGGCAGCCGAACCGCAAGGAACTGGCCGCGACGACCATCCTCGCGGCCCCCCTCGACGAGGCGTCGGTCAAGGTGCGCGAAGGCCACCCGGACGACGCGGACGACCCGCACGGCGTGTGGGCGGGCGTTCTGCCGCTCACCCTGTCGTGGCAGGCCCCCGTGACCGATCCGCACGCCGCCGCCCACCCCGTCCCGCCGCACATCCTGGCCCGCACCGGCCTGCCGTACTGACCGTCGCCGCGACGGACGGCGGCCGCGGCGAGGATCTCACGGCCGCTCGTCGGCAGGGTGAGCACAACGGAGGTTGACCGGACGATCTTTCTCGCCGACGCTGCTTGGGGAGACGCCCGTCCCCCTTCCCCCGCCAGCAAGGGAGCGTCCATGCCCCACATCGCCCTCGGATCCGACGCGCCGGGGATCCGCGGCCTGTTCGCCTTCCGCCCCGAGACCGCCCAGCCGCTGAACGCGCTCGCCGAGGTGCTGCTGCGCGGCGACAACACTCTCTCCCGGGGCGAGCGCGAGTTGATCGCGGCGTACGTGTCGTCGCTCAACGAGTGCCGTTACTGCTTCTCCTCGCACGCCGCGTACGCCGCCGCCCAGTTGCCCGAGGGGATGACGCTGGTCGAGCAGGTGCGCGCCGACCTCGACTCCGCACCGGTCACGCCCAAGATGCGGGCCCTGCTGCGCATCGCGGCCTCCGTGCAGCGCGGCGGCAGGGAAGTGAGCGAGGAGCAGATCGCCGCGGCGCGCGCCGAGGACGCGACCGACACGGAGATCCACGACACCGTGCTCATCGCCGCCGCCTTCTGCATGTTCAACCGGTACGTCGACGGCCTGGCCACGATCGCGCCCGACGACCCCGAGTCGTACGCCGCCCGGGCCGAGCGGATCGTCGCCAACGGCTACCTGGCGCTCTTCGCCGAGATGCAGGCCGCCGCCGGGCGGTCCTGACCTTCCCTCCGCAGCTCCCGATCGCACCTCCCCCGTCACGTCCTCGTCCGGAGAAGGGTGTTCCATGGCTCGGACCCTGCCGCTTCCCACCTCCCCGTCCCTCTCGCGCTCCGACGGCGTGCCCCGGCGCCGCGGCCTGATCATCGTCCTCAGCGTGCTGGCCGGCGCGCTCATCGCCGCCCTCTGGTCGTTCCGGTTCGTGGACAGCGTGATCGGCGACAACGTCGCCAACACCCTGCTCGGCTACGACGCCAAGGAGACGGCCATCGGCGGTCTCGCCGCGGGCACCGTCTTCGCGTTCGTCTCGGGCCTGGCCGGGACGTTCACCGCGTGCAACATCGCCGTGTTCGGCGCGATCGCACCGATGGCCGGCTCTCCGGACGCGCACAGCCGCAGACTCGGGGCCGTGCTGCGCCCGCTCAGCAGGCTCGCGCTCGGCATGGTCGTCGTCTCCGCGGTGTACGGCGCGGTCGGGGCGCTGCTCGGCGACCGGCTTCCTCAGCTGTCCGCCGTGCAGACGGACTCCGGTCTGCCGCCCCGGCTGATCCAGGCGTCCGTGGTCTTCGGGCTGATCGGCCTGGCTTTCGTCTACCTCGGCCTGGCGGCCCTGCGCGTCGTGCCCGATCCGTTCACCCGCCTGTCCGGCCGGTTCCCGCACGCCCGGCTCGTCGTCGTCGGCGCGCTGATCGGCGGGTTCCTCGTCGGCCGCCCGTTCCCGCTGTTCCACAAGCTGTTCGAGTACGCCGCGGCGACGCGCAACCCGTTCTACGGCGCCGCCGTCTTCGTCCTGCAGTCCCTCGGCAACATCACCTTGATGGCCGTGCTCTTCGTGGTGCTCCTCTACGCGACCAGGGGCCGTTTCACGCAGTGGCTCACGGCGTCGCCCGCGCGGATCGCGGCGGTCACCGCCGTGACCTTCCTGGTCGTCGGCGCCTTCACGTTCCTCTACTGGGACGTACGGCTGCCCGCGATGTTCGGCTACGGATGGTTCCCGACGGCCTCCTGGTAGCGCTTACAGCCCGAGCGCCTGTTCGGCGAGCCTGGTGCCCTCCAGCCGCGCGGTGATCTTGGCGAACGCCGTCTCCCGCGACGTCGAGGCGTCGTCGGCGAACGGCGCGAAACCGCAGTCGTCACAGGTGCCGAGCCGCTCGGGCGGCAGGTGCCGGGCCGCCTCCAGAACGCGGTCGCGCACCTGCTCGGCTGCCTCCACCACGGGATCGATCGGGTCGATCACTCCCACGAAGATCCGTGCCTCGGCCGGGAGCGTTTCCGCGATGACGCGGAGCACCCGCTCCCGGTCGGGCTCGCTCGCGAGCTGGACGTAGAAGCTGCCCGCCCGGAGCCGGAAGAACGTGGGGAGCAGCAGGGCGTAATCGACGTCGGCGCTGTGTGTGGAGTCCAGGTCGCCGCCGGGGCAGGTGTGCACGCCGATCCGGGCGCGCTCGGCCGCGGTGAAGCGCTCGAGCACCCGGTTGTTCAGGGCGACGAAGGCGTCCAGCAGGCCGCCCGAGGGGTCGAGCTTGAGCGACAGACGACCCTCGGTGAAGTCCAGCTGCACCATGTGGGCTCCCGCCTCGAGGCACCTGCGGATGTCCGCCTCGGCCTCGTCGACCAGGTCGTCGAGGAAGACTTCGCGGGGATAGCCGTCGACCCCCTCTGCCGGGTACAGCAGGCTCAGTGCGGAGGGCGCGACGACGGCCTGCTTGACCGGCAGGTCCGTGTGCCGACGGGCCGTCCGCAGGTACGCGTCGGCGTGGGTCGCGTAGCGGAACGGCCCTTCGGTGAGCCGCGGCAGCTGACGCGTGTGCCCGTCGGCGAACGGGATGACCGCACCGTCCGGCGCGAGCGTGCCGAGCCCGGCGACCGGGTAGGTGGCGAAGCTCGGCTTGGCCTGCTCACCGTCGACCAAGACCGGGCAACCGAGCCGCTGCAGCCTGCGGATGGTGTCGGCGGTCGCCTCCTCCTGCCGCGCGGCGAGTTCGTCATCCTCGACCCGCCCCGCGGCATGGTCGGCCAGGGCGGTCAGCAGCGTCGCGGGACGGGGGATGCTGCCGATGGGTTCGGTGGGGATGCTCATGTCGTGATCGTATGGTCACCCCACGTGCCCCATCAATCACAGAGTGGTAAGCACGGCTACCACAAGCACTGCGCCTCGACCTCATGACGCTTCACCGCGAAGCCGAGCGGCCGGACGGCGAGCCCGAACAACCGGGCTCTGTGCTCGCCGGACTCCTCGGCAGTCTCCCTTGTCCCATCCCCCACTGCGGGACCGAGCCGATGCGGCAGGATGGGACCGTGACGCCTTCCCCAGCGGTCGTACAGCCCGACCGGGATCTCCTCGAGGAGATCCTCGACGAGCTGGACATCGAGCACACCATAGACGCCGAGGGCGATCTGGCGATCTCCACCGCCCATCTCACGATCTTCTTCCTGTTCGGCAGGGAAGGAGATCTCTTCACCGTACGCACCTTCTACGACAGGCCGCACTCGGTGGACGACAAGCCGATGCTGCTCACGGCGCTCAACGAGTGGAACGCCGACACGATGTGGCCGAAGGTGTACACGTTCACCCAGGACAACGGCGACATCCGCCTCGTCGGCGACTCGCAGGTCTACATCGGGGCCGGCGTGACCAGGGAGCACCTGACCACGATGGTGGCCCACTGGGTCAGGTTCTCGATCAAGTTCTACCGCTGGCTCACCGACCGGATCGCCTTCGAGACCGACTGAACGGGCGACCGGCGGCCCGGCCGCACGCCGGGCCGCCGTCCGGCGTCAGCCGCGGCTCAGGGCGTCGCGCAGCTCGGCGGCGTTGAGCCGCGGACCGTAGGCGGGCTTGTCCCGCTGGAACCGCCGTCCCTCCGCCAGCGGCCCGGCGTCGACCACGTCGAAGCCGAAGGAGTCGATCAGTTCGGCGACCGCCTTCTTGGCCTCGGCGTCGTCGCCCGCGATGGGCAGCGCCCGCCGGTTCTCCGTGCCGGCGGCCTGCCCTTGCTCGGCGAGATGGACGTAGTTGATGGCGTTGAACGCCTTCACGACCCGCGACCCCGGCAGGTGCGCCGCGAGCAGCTCACTGTCGGTGGTCTCCCCCGCGTCCAGCTCGGGGAAGTGACCGTCCCGCTCGAAGTAGTAGTTGTTCGTGTCGATCACGACTTTGCCGTCCAGCGGCTCGACCGGCACCTCGCGGTACCGCCCGAAGGGGATCGTGACGACCACGATGTCCCCCGCCTCCGCGGCCTCGGCCGCGGTCGCGGCGCGTGCGTCCGGGCCCAGCCCGGCGACGAGTTCGGAGAGCGTCTGCGGCCCACGGGAGTTGCTCAGCACCACCGAGTGCCCGGCGTCGACCGCCAGCTTCGCGAGGGTGCCGCCGATCTTCCCGCTGCCGATGAATCCGATGACCATGGCTGCGGCAACACGCCCGCCCCCGGTCTCATTCCCCCGGTCTCATCCGTCTGGCGGCCTGTCCTCCAGGATGACGACGGCACGTTCGAGCAGGTCCCGCAGCCGGTCGGCCTCGTCGGGCGTGAAGGCGTCCACGAGCCGGCGCTCCACCGCCACGGCCGCGGCGTCGGCCTTGCGCAGCAACGCCTGCCCGGCGCGCGTGAGACGGGTCACGAGCACCTGGGCGTGATCGCTGGAGGGACGCCGCTCCACCAGCCCGCGCGACTCCAGCGTCTTGAGCACGGTCGTCATGCTCTGCGGGGTCACCGAGCAGTATCGCGCGAGCTTCGCCCCCGAGATGCCGGGGGCGAGCGACAGCGCGTACATCGCCGCGTACTGCGGGACGGTCAGCTCGAACGGCCGCAGCACTCGGGTCTTCTCCGCGATCAGCGCCTGCTCGGCGCGCTTGATGGCGTTGCCCGGCCGCCACGCCACCGCGTCGGCGATCCTCTCCTCGGCTCCCATCCACCCTCCCCCGTCCACCAGGGTTCTGACATGCGGACCGTATCACCGGTTTGACAGCCTTTCCCCTATTCATCCATGCTCTGATGACCATCAGGGTTTTTATGGTTATCAATCTTCGGATGGTAGTGATGTCCCCGCGATACTCCGGTCCGCCCCGCCGGGCGTCCTCCCTCGCCGTGATCTGCGCCGCCGTGCTGCTCGTCCCGGTGACCGCCACGGGCACCGCCGTGGCGCTCGGCGACATCGGCGCGGATCTGCGCACCGGACTGGACGCCACACAGTGGGTGGTCAACGCCTTCTTCCTCACCTTCGCCGCGTTCATGGCGAGCACCGGGGCGCTGGCCGACCGGGTCGGCCGGCGCAGGATGTTCGCCCTCGGCACCGGCGTCTTCGCGGCGTCGATGCTCCTGGCCGCCACCGCCCCGGACGTCGGCGTCCTGGTCGCCGCGAGGGCGCTGGCGGGGGTGGGCGCCGCCGCGGCCTCCACCGGCGGCACCGCCCTGCTCGCGCACGCCTACCCGGCGGGCCCCGGCAGGACCAGGGCGTTCGCCTGGTTCGGCACGACGCTCGGCCTGGGACTGGCCTTCGGTCCGTTGATCGCGGGAACGCTGGTCGGCGCAGTCGGCTGGCGCGGACTGTTCGCGGCCGCGGCGGTGACGCTGCTCCCGGTCCTGCCGCTGAGCGTGGTGCTGGAGGAGTCGCGGACGGTCCCCGGCGGACCCATGGACTGGGGCGGCGCGGCGGCCTTCACCCTCGCACTCGCCGCCTTCACCTTCGGCGTGATCGAGGGCCCCGCGCTCGGCTGGACGCACCCCGCCGTGGCGGCCGCCTTCGCGGCCTGCGCGATCCTGGCCGCGGCCTTCGCCATGGCCGAGCGGCGCCATCCCGCGCCGCTGGTGGACCTGTCGCTGCTGACCCGTCCCCGGTTCGCGGCGATCACGTCCATGCCGTTCCTGCTGGCCTTCGGCTTCGTCGCGCTGACGATCGCGCTCCCGCCGTACCTCATGGCCACCTCCGGCTACTCGGCCGGGCAGGCGGGGCTGACGCTGATGCTGCTGACCGGGCCGACGCTGGTCATGCCGCCCGTCACCGGCGTCCTCGCACGCCGCCTGCCGCACCGCGTCCTGCTCGTGGCCACGCTGCTGCTCGTCGCCGCGGGGACCGCGTTGCTGGCCACCGTCCCCGCCGGGGCGGGCCCGGTGCGGCTCGCCGCGCCGCTGGTGCTGATCGGGGCGGGGTTCGGCCTGTCGCTGGCCGTGGTCGACGGCGCGGCCGTCTCCTCCGTCGAGCCCGCGCGGGCCGGAATGGCGGCCGGGCTGTTCAACACGGCCCGGATCACCGGCGAGGTCGTCGCCATCGCCGTGCTCGGCGCGGTGCTGTCCACGCTCACCCGGGCGAGCCTGACCGGCCGGTACGGCGAGGCGCGGGCGGCCCTGGCGACATCGCGCCTGCTCCAGGGCGACATCGCAGGCGCCGTTCCGGCGGGAGCGGGGCGGCTGGAGTTCGCCCGCCTCGCGAGCGCCGGCTACGCGGACGCGCTGCACACCGCCCTGTGGCTGCTGACCCTGTTGTCCCTGGCCGGCGCGCTCGCCGTCGGCCTCCTGATGTCCGTGCGCGAACCCGCGCGGATCACCTCCTGAAAGGAACGATCATGCCCGTCGTCACCGTCGGCTCCAGCACCGTCGGCTACCTCGTCACCGGAACCGGACCCGGCCTCGTGCTGGTGCACGGAACCGGCGCCACCGGCGAGACCAACTGGGCTCCCCTCATCGAGGCCGTCGCCGGCCGCTTCACCGTGGTCGCCCCCGACCTGTCGGGCTCGGGCGCCACGGTCGACGAGGGCGGCCCGATCCACGTGGAGGACCTGGTCGCCCAGGTGCTCGGTGCGGCCACACACGCCGGCCTGGAGCGGTTCCACCTGGTCGGCCATTCGCTCGGCGCCGTCGTGGCGCTGGCGGCGGCCGGCACCCGGCCGGACAGGGTGCTGTCGCTGACCGCGCATGCCGGATGGGCCAGGACCGACCCGTGGATGGCCTTCCAGATGGACCTGTGGATCCGCCTGGTGCGTACCGACAGGGCACTGCTCGCCCGGCTGCTCCAGGTCACCGCGATGGGCGACGCCACGCTGCGCGCCCGCTCGGCGGAGGACTTCGAGCAGGCCGCCGCCGCCTTCACCGCCTCCCTCGACGGCGCGGAGGAGGGGTTCGCCCGGCAGGCGCGTGCCGACATCGCGGTCGACATCACGGAGCTGCTGCCGCGTGTGACCGCCCCGACGCTGATCGTCTCCAGCGCCGGCGACCGCATCGTGCCGCCGCACCACCAGCGTGAGCTCGCCCGGCTCATCCCGCACGCCGAGCTCGTGACCGTCCCCGGCGGTCACGGTCTGCCGTTCGAGGACCCCGCCGCGTTCACCGCCGTCATCACCGAGCACCTGGACCGCGCGGCCGCGACGGTCTGAGGAAACACGAGGGGGCCGGCCACTCGCCGGTCCCCTTTCGCTCGCGGGGTCGCGCGCGAAGGTGTCGACAACGCTACTGAGCCTTCGCCAGGTCCCAGAAGGACCGGTAACGAAGGGCGCCCGGCAGCCACGGCGCGAGGAAACCAGGCCGGCTCCGGGCTCGAGGTCACGGAGCCAGCCGACTTTCGCGGCAGGCAGATAGCCGAATTCCTCGTCGCCCCAGCCTTCGGCGAACAGGAGGAACTGCCGATAGCTCGGCGGCAGGCTCGTGCCCAGCCGGTCTTCGAGGTGACCGACTTCTGACTCCGTGGCCGGGGGGTGGAGACGGCCTCGCCGTGGAGGCGGCAGCAGCGCCACAGGGAACCGGGCCGTGGCCCGGTTCCCTGTTCACTGCTTCGGCGCTGTCACGCCTGTTCCACCTGGAACATCACTTCGTCAGCTGCAACCGCTGGTGCTGCCGCAACCCTCGCAGACGTAGCAGCTGCCCGCGGGCCGCATCTTGGTGCCGCAGGTCATGCACAGCGGCGCGTCGGCCGTACGGCCCTGATGGCTCTCCAGCGAGGCGCCGGCCCGGCGCGGCTCGGGCACCGCGACCGGCGCGGGCTGCCCGGCGGACGGCCCCTCGGCGGGCTTGGCCTCGATCGACGCCGGCTGGCCGTTCTCGATGGGCGCGGACTGCGCCAGGGCGGCGGTGTCGACGTCCTGGAGCGCGGCCGGGTCCTCCCCGCGCTGCTGCGCGGCCCGCTCGGAGGCGGAGAAGATGCCCAGGGCCGCCCGGTCCTCGTACGGCAGGTAGTCGAGCGCGAGCCTCCGGAAGATGTAGTCCATCACGGACTGCGCCATCCGGACGTCGGGGTCGTCGGTCATCCCGGCCGGCTCGAACCGCATGTTGACGAACTTCTGCACGTACGTGTCCAGCGGCACGCCGTACTGGAGGCCGATCGAGATCGCCACGGAGAACGCGTCCATCACGCCCGCGAGGGTGGAGCCCTGCTTGGACATCTTGAGGAAGACCTCGCCCAGCCCGTCGTCGGGGTAGGACGACGCGGTCATGTAGCCCTTGGCGCCGCCGACCGTGAAGCGGGTGGTGATGCTGGGCCGCTGGTTCGGCATCCGCCGCCGGGTCGGCCTCGCGACCTCGACGACCTGGACGACCGGCTCCTTCTCCGCGGTCTCCTGGGAGGCCTCCTCCGGGGTCTTCTTGGCGACCGACAGCGGCTGCCCGACCTTGCAGTTGTCGCGGTAGACGGCCAGGGCCTTGAGGCCGAGCTTCCAGCCCTGCAGGTAGACCTGCTCGATGTCGTCCACGGTGGCCGACTCGGGCAGGTTCACGGTCTTGGAGATCGCACCGGACAGGAACGGCTGGACGGCCGCCATCATGCGGACGTGGCCCATCGGGGCGATGGCCCGCTCGCCCATCGCGCAGTCGAACACCTCGTAGTGCTCGGGCCGCAGGCCGGGGGCGTCCACGACGTGGCCGTGCTCGGCGATGTACTCGACGATGGCCTCGACCTGCTCCTCGAGGTAGCCGAGCCGGCGCAGCGCCCGCGGGATCGTCTGGTTGACGATCTGCATCGAGCCGCCGCCGACGAGCTTCTTGAACTTGACCAGCGCTAGGTCGGGCTCGATGCCGGTGGTGTCGCAGTCCATCATCAGGCCGATGGTGCCGGTCGGGGCGAGCAGCGACGCCTGGGCGTTGCGGTAGCCGTTCTTCTCGCCGAGCCGCAGGCACTCCTGCCACTGCCGGGTGGCCTCGGCGTGCAGGGCCTTGTCCATGTCCTCGAGCGTGCGCAGGTCGTCGTTGGCCGCGGCGTGCTTGCGCATGACCCGCTTGTGCGGCTCGGCGTTGCGCTGGTAGCCGTCGTACGGGCCGACGATCCCGGCCATCTCGGCCGAGCGGCGGTAGGACACGGCGGTCATCAGCGAGGTGATCCCGGCCGCGATGGCCCGGCCGCCGTCGGAGTCGTACGCGTGGCCGGTCGCCATCAGCAGCGCGCCCAGGTTGGCGTAGCCGATGCCGAGCTGGCGGTACGCCCGGGTGGTCTCTGCGATCTTCTGCGTCGGGAAGTCGGCGAAGGTGATCGAGATGTCCATCGCGGTGATGATCAGCTCGGTGACCTTGACGAAGTTCGCGACGTCGAAGCTGTCGTCGTCGCGCAGGAACTTCAGCAGGTTGATCGACGCGAGGTTGCACGAGGAGTTGTCCAGGTGGACGTACTCCGAGCAGGGGTTGCTGGCCGTGATGCGCCCGGTCTCGGGGCAGGTGTGCCAGTCGTTGATCGTGTCGTCGTACTGCACGCCGGGGTCGGCGCACTCCCAGGCGGCCTGGGCCATCTTGCGGAACAGCGAGCGGGCCTCGACCTCCTCGATGACCTCGCCGGTCAGCCGGGCCCGCAGGCCGAACTGCCCGCCGGCCTCGACGGACCGCATGAACTCGTCGGAGACACGCACCGAGTTGTTGGCGTTCTGGTACTGGACGGACACGATGTCCTTGCCGCCGAGGTCCATGTCGAACCCGGCGTCGCGCAGCGCGCGGATCTTGTCCTCCTCGCGCGCCTTGGTCTCGATGAACTCCTCGATGTCGGGGTGGTCCACGTCGAGGACGACCATCTTGGCCGCCCTGCGGGTGGCGCCGCCCGACTTGATGGTGCCGGCGGAGGCGTCGGCGCCGCGCATGAAGGAGACCGGGCCGCTGGCCGTGCCGCCGCTGGACAGCAGCTCCTTGGACGAGCGGATGCGGGAGAGGTTGACCCCGGAGCCCGAGCCGCCCTTGAAGATGACGCCCTCTTCCTTGTACCAGTCGAGGATCGACTCCATCGTGTCGTCCACGGCCAGGATGAAGCAGGCGCTCACCTGCTGGGGCGAGCGGGTGCCGACGTTGAACCACACCGGCGAGTTGAAGCTGAAGACTTGGTGGATCAGCGCGTGCTTGAGCTCGTGGTCGAAGATCTCGGCGTCCTCGTCGGAGGCGAAGTAGCCGTTCTCCAGGCCGGTCCTGGTGTAGACGCCCACCACCCGGTCGACGAGCTGCTTGAGGCTCGACTCACGCTGCGGGGTGCCCACCGCCCCGCGGAAGTACTTGGTGGTGACGATGTTGGCCGCGTTGACCGACCAGAAGTCGGGGAACTCGACGCCGTGCTGCTCGAAGTTGACCGAGCCGTCCCGCCAGTTCGTCATCACGACGTCGCGCCGCTCCCAGCGGACCTCGTCGTACGGGTGGACGCCCGGGGTGGTGAAGACGCGCTTCATCTTCAGGCCCTTGCGCGGGCGCTTGCCCCCCCGGCCCCCCGTACCCGATACGGTGCCGCTCACGGTCTCCGTCATGACTTCCCCCTCCCAGGGCCCGATGGAGCCCCTTCTCCGGACCACGCTCGTTACAACCACATCGTCGCGCCGCGCCGTCGCGCGCCGCCGTCCGCCTCGTCCCGGTCCCCCGGAAGGCGCCTACTTCTCGCCCCCCGGGCCGTGGGCCGCACGGAGCCGCTCGATCTCCGCCTCGAAGTCCGCCAGCGTCTCGAAGCTGCGGTAGACCGACGCGAAGCGCAGGTAGGCCACCTCGTCGAGGTCGCGGAGCGGACCGAGGATGGCCAGACCCACCTCGTGGGAGGCGATCTCGGCCGCGCCGGTGCCCCGGATGCTCTCCTCGACCCGCTGCCCGAGCTGAGCGAGGGAGTCCTCGCTGACCGGGCGTCCCTGGCAGGCCCGCCGCACGCCGGCGACGACCTTCTCCCGGGAGAACGGCTCGGTGACCCCGCTGCGCTTGCTCACCATCAGCAGCACCGTCTCCTGGGTGGTGAACCTGCGCCCGCATTCTGGGCAGGTGCGCCGGCGACGGATCGCTGCCCCGTCCTCGGCGGCGCGGCTGTCCACGACCCGCGTGTCCGGGTTGCGACAGAACGGACAGTGCACTCCATCGCCTCCCTGAACGCCCATCCCGAACACAAGGTGTGGTGAACTTACACCGGTGTGACTACTAGATGTTGTGGTCCAACCGTAGAAGTGCCCGACCTTGAACGCAAGTCGAACCGGCCTTGGGAGGGGAAGTGCCTGTTCGGCGCGCGTGTCGCGCCTCCGGTCACGGCCGCCTCACCTGCCCCGCCGGTCGCGGAATAGGCCCTTTACGGCGCCTTTCCTCGCCGATTTCCGCATGGCCTCTGACCTGGACGTACATCGGCCCTGGAAGATCGGGTAAATCGAACACGGGATCGATCGAACTCCCGTACGATGAGGGGAACGGCGAGATCGGCGATTTCGCTGGATATCGAACAATTGTTTGACGGTGATCTTGAATCGCGGTACGGTCGCTCTGTGCGACATGAGGAACACGGATTGAGAGGTGGCATCGTGGGTGACCGAAGTGAGCAAGCGGATGGCGTCAGCGACCTCGCGGTTCGCAGGCGCGACTCGCTTGGCCTCACCCCCAGGCAGCGGAAGATCCTCGAGGTGATCCGCGACTCGGTCCAGCAGCGCGGCTATCCGCCGTCCATGCGGGAGATCGGGGAGGCAGTCCAGCTGACGAGCACCTCCAGCGTGTCGCACCAGCTCACGGCGCTCCAGCGTAAGGGTTACCTCCGGCGCGACCCGCACCGCCCCCGCGCCCTGGAGGTCCGGCTGCCCGGAGAGCCGGTGCTGTGGGTGGATCCGGACGCCACCACGGAGGAGGAGGCCGGGTTCAGCCGTCCGACGGCCGCCTACGTGCCGCTGGTCGGCCGCATCGCCGCCGGTGGTCCCATCCTCGCCGAGCAGAGCATCGAGGACGTGTTCGCCCTGCCCAAGCAGCTCGTGGGCGAGGGCACCCTGTTCCTGCTCCAGGTCTCCGGCGACTCGATGATCGAGGCCGCCATCGCCGACGGCGACTGGGTCGTGGTGCGGCAGCAGCCGGTCGCCGACAACGGCGACATCGTGGCCGCCATGATCGACGGCGAGGCCACCGTGAAGACCTTCAAGCGCAAGGACGGGCACGTGTGGCTGGTGCCCCACAACCCCAACTACGAGCCGATCCCCGGTGACGAGGCGACCGTGCTCGGCAAGGTCACGGCCGTCCTGCGCAAGCTGTGACGGCGTCGGCGCCCCGCGGCACGACGTGCCGCGGGGCGCGACGACCACCCCTTTCCGCTGGTCACTAATTCGCAATTAGGGTGAGTCGGGTGAATCTCGACTCGCTGTCGTTGGATGCGGCCCGCCGCCGTGACGGAATCAAATGGGCCCACGCCGCGTCCGGCGTCATCCCCGCCTGGGTCGCCGACATGGACTTCCCCGTGCCCGACGCGGTCACGGAGGCCATCGCGAGACGCGCCGCCACGGATCTCGGCTATCCCGCCTGGCTGGACGAGCCGACCGCCGGGCCCCTGGCGGAGGCGTTCGCCGAGCGCATGGAGGCGCGGTACGGCTGGCGAGCGGATCCGGCCCACGTGCGGTCCTACACGGACCTCAACCAGGCCCTCCAGGTGCTGCTGCACGTCATGACCGACCCCGGCGACGCCGTGGCGCTGCACGTGCCGGCCTACGACCCCTTCCTCGGCACGATCACCGGGATGAACCGCCGCCTGGTGCCCATGCCGCTCACGGCCGACGGCAGGTTCGAGGTCCCCGGCGAGCCCGTCCGGGTGCTCCTGCTGGTCAACCCGCAGAACCCGTCGGGCCGCTCGTTCACCCGTGAGGAGCTCGAGGCGGTCGCCGCGTACGCCGACCGGCACGGCACGCTGGTGATCGCCGACGAGATCCACGCGGACCTGACGTACGCCCCGGCCCGGCACATCCCGTTCGCCACGATCCTTCCCGAGCGCACCGTCACGCTGACCTCCGCAAGCAAGGCCTTCAACATGGGCGGCCTGCACTGCTCGGTGGCCCACATCGGCGCGAAGGACGCCAGGGACGCGCTCGGCCGTCAGCCCGCCCACATCTACGGGGCGCCCAGTGTCCTCGGCGTGGAGGCCACGGTGGCCGCCTGGCGGCACGGCGACGCGTGGCTGGAGGAGGTGCTGGCGATTCTCGACCGCAACCGCAGGCGCATCGCCGAGCGGCTCCCGTCGGTCGGGTACCGCATGCCCGAGGCCACCTATCTCGCGTGGCTCGACTTCGGCGTGCCCGGCGCGGCGCACTTCCTCGAGCGGGAGGCCCGGGTCAAGCTCAACCCGGGCCCGAACTACGGAGGCGGCGACACCTTCGCCCGCCTCAACTTCGCGACGTCGGCGGCGATCCTGGAGGAGATCCTGTCCAGGATCGCCGCCGCGCTGGCGTGAGGCGCCCGCTCAGCTCGCCGTGCAGCTCACCGAGGACGGAACGCCGTTGCTGCCGGACCAGCTGCCGTTGAAGCCGAACGTGGTCGAGGCCCCGGCCCCGAGCGCGCCGTTGTAGGACAGGTTCGTCACGGTGACGTTGGCGCCGCTGGCGCTGAGCGTGCCGTTCCAGAGCTGGCTGATGCTCTGGCCGTTCGGGAAGGCCCACTTCACGGTCCAGCCCGAGATGGCCGAGTTGCCGGCCTTCACGGTGACATCGCCCTGGAAGCCGCCGGGGTACTGGTTGGCGACCTTGTACGTGGCGGTGCAGGTCTTGCCACCCCCGGACGACGGTGACGCCGACGGGGACACCGGCGGCGACACCGAGGGGGACACCGGCGGCGACACGCTCGGCGAGACCTGCGGCGAGGGCGACACCGGCGGGTTGCCGCCCACCGGCGGGATGAGGTACGGCGAGATGATGCTCTGCTTGGCCTGGTCGACCGTGGCCCAGTCGTCCTTCAGGATGCCGCCCGTGTCACCCGAGTTGGGGTTCCACGACCAGTAGGTGAAGGACATGCCGTTCACTCCGGTGCCCATGTACTTCATGAGCTCCTGGAGCCAGACCTTGTCGATGTTGCTGGCCAGCGTGGTGCCGAACTCGCCGACCATGATCGGGGCGATGTTCTGCTTGTACAGGTAGCCCCAGTACTTGTCCCAGATGGCCGGCATGTTGGCCGGGTAGTTCGGGTCGTCGAACCAGTTCTGGTGGAAGACCGACGTGGCGTACTCGTGCGGCGAGTAGACGAGCCGGTTGGCCACGTTGAGCCGTACGGGGAACTGGCCGGCCTTGGTGAGGTTGCCGCCCCACCAGCCGCAGTCCTCGTCGTTGCTGGGGTCGTTGTCCCAGATGTTGGACAGGCCGCCGCTCGGGCAGCTCACGCCCTCCACGAAGATCAGCCAGTTGGGCTGCACGGACAGGATCGCGTTGCCCGCCCGCTCGGCCGCCAGGCGCCAGTCACGCGACTGGTCGCCGCAGCCCCAGCAGGAGCCGGTCGCGTTCGGGTTGGTGCCGTCCGCGTGCGGCTCGTTGTGCAGGTCCGCCCCGATGACGGTGGGGTTGCCGGCGTAGTGCTGGGCCAGCGACTTCCAGTTGCTGATCCAGGTCGACTCGGGGACGCCGGAGGTGTACCACAGGGCGGTCTGGCCCGCGCTGGTCGGCCGGTGCCGGTCGAGGATGATGCGCATACCCTTCTGGCCCGCGTAGTCCACGACCTTGTCGAGGATCTGCAGCGGCGACAGGCCGATCAGGTCGGGGTTGGAGGCGGTGTTGACGCTCGTCGCCTGCGCGCCCGGCTTGAGCGCGTCGTCGGAGAACGGCACCCGCAGGGTGTTGTAGCCCAGGTTCGCCATGAGATCGATCTGGCTCTTCCACGGGTTGTTCGCCCACAGACCGTGGAAGGTCTTGTTGTCGGTCTCCATGCCGAACCAGTTGATGCCGGTCAGCCGGACCGTGGCGCCGGTGCTGTCGACGATCTTGTTTCCGCTGGTGTGCAGGTAGCCGGTGCCCGTGCCGGCGGCGTTCGCCGGCGTACCGGTGACGACGAGAACGGTCGCCGCCATCGCGGCGGCGGTCGCCAGCCCGCCGATGATGCGTCTGTACAAGACGTGCCTCCCACGCGGGGCGCACGCCGACGGTGAGCCATACGGTCAGGCGCGCACCCCAGACCACCGCCGGAGCGGTGGTGGTCGCGGCATGCCCTGACCGCACGCCTACTTCTCTATGACTAGTTTGTGGCTCGGGCGTAATTTTGTCCGGTAGGTCGGCCGATCGTCAACGTCCCCAGGGGGTCACCGCAGCGGCGGCATCTCCGGCGGAGTCGCCGGAGGCCGCTCCTCCAGTGCCGCCAGGGCCAGCTCCACCGCCCGCGCCAGCTGCGGGTCCCGCCCGGCGACCAGGTCCTGCGGGGTCATCACGACCTCGACGTCCGGGTCGACGCCGTGGTTCTCGACGCCCCACCCCTCGCCCTCCAGCCAGAACGAGTACCGCGGCTGCGTGACGACGGTCCCGTCCACGAGCGAGTACCGCGAGTCGATGCCGATCACACCGCCCCAGGTCCGCGTGCCCACGAGCGGCCCGATGCCGCGATTCTTGATCCCGGCACTGACGATGTCCCCGTCCGACCCGGCGTACTCGTCGGTGACGGCCACGACGGCCCCGCGGGGCGCGTCCTCCGGGTAGCGCGCCGGCTCGTACCCCCGGGCCAGCGACCATCCGGTCACCCGCCGCTGCAGCTTCTCCAGCACCAGCTCGGACACGTGCCCGCCGCCGTTGTCACGCACGTCCACGACGAGCCCGTCGAAGCCCATCTCGGTACGCAGATCCCGGTGGAACTGCGCCCACCCGGCCGACATCATGTCCGGCACGTGCAGGTAGCCGAGCCGTCCGCCCGACGCCTCACGCACGAACGCCCGCCGTCCGGCCACCCAGTCGTGATAGCGCAGCCGCGTCTCGTCGGCGAGGGGCGTGACGACGACCCGGCGGGTCTCGCCGCCGGAGGCGGGCTGGACGGTCAGCTCCACCGGCCGCTCCGCCGTACCGGACAGCAGTGCCAGCGGCCCGCGGACCGGGTCGACCGGGCGCCCGCCGACGGCCACGATCGCGTCGCCCTCCCGGACGGCGACGCCGGGCGCGAGCAGCGGCGAGCGGGCCTCGTGGTCGGAGGACTCCCCCGGCAGAACGCGGCTGATCCGCCACACCCCGTTCTCGTCCCGGGTCAGGTCGGCGCCGAGCAGGCCCTGGCGGCGCCGGGGATCGCGGGCGCCGCCGGCCGGCCGCGCGTAGGCGTGGGAGGTGGCCAGCTCGCCCTGCACCTCCCAGAGCAGGTCGATGAGTTCGGAGTAGGCGCCCAGCCGCTCCACGAGGGGCGCGTAGCGGTCGAGCGTGCCCGGCCAGTCCACACCGTTCATGTCCGCGCGCCAGTAGTGGTCGCGCATGAGCCGCCCGGCCTCGTCGTACGCCTGCCGCCACTCGGCGACCGGGTCGACGGTCACCACCACCCGGTCCAGGTCGATGGTGACGACCTCGTCGTCCTCTCCGGTGGCACGGGTCCGCAGGCCGTTCCCGCCGGTGGCCACCAGGCGCGTGCCGTCGCCGCTGACCTCGAAGGTCCCGAACTCCCCGTCGAGCTCGACGAGCCTGCGCTTGACCAGGTCGTAGCGTTCCAGGACCGGCTCCCCGTGCTCGGTGCCGTCGCCGAGCTGCCCGGTCAGAGGATGGCGCAGCCACAGCAGGCCGTCCTTGGCGGCACGCAGGGTGGAGTAGGTGGCGGCGGGCACCGGCACGGGCACGATCCGCGCCGCCAGCCCGTCGGCGTCCACCTCGGTCACCGGCGGCGGGGCGGGCTCGCCGTCGTCCTTGGCGTGCTGGGCGTTCCGGGCGCGCCGGCCGTCCGGTCCGGCGTCGTCCTCGCCGTTGAAGCCGCGGCCCGCCGGCGAGGGGTCGAACGGCGAGGGCGTGGTGGCCTTGAGCGGTACCAGGTACGGCCGGCAGCCGGCGGGGAAGGACAGGTCGAAGACGTGACTGTCGTAGACCGGGTTGAACGTGCGGTCCGACAGGAAGGCCAGATACTTGCCGTCCTTGGTGAAGGATGGGCTGTAGTCGTTGAACCGCGGCGGCGTCACCTCGATCGCGGTGCTGCCGTCCACGCGGCCGAGCTTCAGGTGCGAGCGCCCGGGCTGGTAGGCGTGCGCCCAAGCGAGCCAGGCCGAGTCCGGCGAGAAGGTCAGGTGCTGCACGTCGCCGTGGGCGGTGCGGTCCAGCTCGCGGACGTCGCCGAAGTCGACGTCCACCATCAGGAGCCGCCCGTCGTGCGTGGCGACCGCGACGTGCTTGCCGTCCGGCGCGGCGGCCAGGTCGAGCACCCGGCCGAGTTCCCCGGCGGCCAGGGTGCGGATCTCACCGCCGGTCGCGCCGATCTCCAGCGCGTCCTCGCCGGAGGCGTCCGACACCCAGACGGCCCGGCCCGCGTCGTCGAGGGGCCGCGGCAGCCGTACCCGGACGCCGGGCTCCGCGCGCAGCACGCCCGCGGGGCCGTCGCGGTGGGTCAGCCAGTGGGCGGTGCCGCGGATCTCCACCACGCTGGCCCGCCCGGTGCGGTCCGGCGCGAAATCGCCGACCCTGTTCGGCGCCGGCCGCCTGGCCCTGGCCGGACGCGGCCCGCTCAGGGTGACGTCCAGCTTGTACGGCTCGGCGTCCAGGCTCTCCAGCAGCCACAGGTCGCCGGCGAGGCTGTAGACGACGCGGGAGCCGTCCGTCGCGGCATGACGCGCGTAGAAGCCGCGGTGCGTCGTGTGCTGCCGCAGGTCCGAGCCGTCCGGCAGGCAGGAGTACAGGTTGCCGTCGCCGTCGGTGTCGGCGAGGAAGGCCAGGCGCTCGCCCACCCACATGACCGACCAGTGCTGTGCGGGGTTGCCGGCGAACAGACGGCTGAACTCGCCGTCGCCCGTGGCGTCCACCCAGATCTTGGCCGCGGTGCCGCCGCGGTAACGCTTCCACTGCGACGGCTCGCGCCACACCGCCGAGACGGTCGCCACCCTGCGTCCGCTGACCGCGGCCTCGCTGACCCTGCCGTACGGCAGAGCCGTCACCGGCCCGCCGTCCAGCGGGACCGCGCAGGCCCACTGCCGGGAGCGCGAGCCCTGGCCCGCGGCGGTGACGGCCAGCACGTTCCCGTCCTCGGTCCAGCCGCGCACACCCGTCATGGCGTTGCCCCAGTGCGTGAGCCGCTCGCCCTCCCCGCCGTCCAATTCGGCGGCGAACACCTCGGGGTCGCCCTCGCGGGTGCTCGTCCACGCGATGCGCGTGCCGTCGGAGGAGAACCGGGGATGGGAGACCGGCACCCGGTCGGCCGTGAACCGCCACGCCCTGCCGCCGCCCGTGGGCGCCAGCCAGACGTCGTCGTCCGCCACGAAGGTGAGGAGGTCGCCGTTCAGATGGGGGAATCTCAGATACGCACCATTCGCCACATGCGCACCCTATGCCGAATGGCGACGGCTCCGCCGTACCGGACAGGTTCGTTCACGGTACGACGGAGCCGGGGTCACCCGTTACGGGACGATGTTGACGAGCTTCGGCGCCCGCACGATCACCTTGCGCGGCTCGCCGTCCAGGTAGGGCCGGACCTTGTCCGACGCCAGGGCCAGCGCCTGCAGGTCGGCCTCGGTGATGTCCGGGGAGACCTCCAGCCGGTCGCGGACCTTGCCCGCCACCTGGACCACGGCCGTGACCGACTCCTGGACCAGCAGCGCCGGGTCGGCCTCGGGCCAGCCGGCCTTCGCGACCGACGGCGCGTGCCCGAGCCGCTCCCAGCCCTCCTCCGCGACGTACGGCGCGACCAGCGACAGCATGATCGCCAGGGTCTCGGCGGCCTCACGGACGGCGGGGTCGGCCGCGCCGGGCCCGCCGTCGATCGCCCGGCGGGCGGCCGTGGTCAGCTCCATCATGCGGGCCACCGCGACGTTGAACCGGTAACCCTCGACGAGCTTGGTCACCTCGTCGATGGTCCGGTGGGTGACCTTGCGCAGCTCGACGTCGCCGCCGGAGAGGTCGATCCCCGGGGCGGACGCCGCACCGGCCTCGGCCATCACGCGGAACGCGCGGGCGAGGAACTTCTGCGACGCGGCCGGCGAGACGTCGGCCCAGTCGATGTCGTCCTCCGGCGGCCCGGCGAAGACCATGGTCAGCCGGACGGCGTCCACGCCGTACGCGTCGATCTGCTGGCCGAGGTCCACGCCGTTGCCCAGCGTCTTCGACATCGCCTTGCCCTGGTTGATCACCTGGCCCTGGTTGAGCAGGCGCAGGAAAGGCTCGGTGAAGCCGACCATGCCCATGTCGTACAGGACCTTGGTGAAGAACCGGGAGTAGAGCAGGTGGAGCACGGCGTGCTCGACGCCGCCGACGTACTGGTCGATCGGCCCCCACATGCGGGCCTTCTCGACGTCGAACGGCCCGTCCTCGTAGTGCGGGCCGAGGTAGCGCAGGAAGTACCACGACGAGTCGACGAAGGTGTCCATGGTGTCGGTGTCCCGCTGCGCGGGGCCGCCGCACTTGGGACATTCGACGTTGACCCAGTCGGCGGCGCTCGCCAGCGGCGAGACGCCCTTGGGCTGCAGGTCGGCGCCGCGCAGGTCGGGCAGCGTGACCGGGAGCTGGTCGTCCGGCACCGGGACCTCGCCGCAGTCCAGGCAGTGGATGATCGGGATCGGGGTGCCCCAGAACCGCTGCCGCGACAGCAGCCAGTCGCGCAGCCGGTAGTTCACCGCGGCCTTGCCGGTGCCGCGCTCCTCCAGGACCTCGATGATCTTCTGGATGGCCTCGGCCTTCGCCAGCCCGTCAAGCGGACCCGAGTTGACCAGGGTGCCCTCGCCCGCGGTGGCGACGCCGGTCTCGCCGGGGTCGGCCAGGCCGGTGTGCACGACGACCTGCACCGGCAGGCCGAACTTCAGGGCGAAGTCAAGGTCGCGCTGGTCGTGCGCGGGCACCGCCATGATCGCGCCATGACCGTAGTCGGACAGCACGTAGTCGGCCGCCCAGACCGGGATGCGCTCCCCGTTGACCGGGTTGATCGCGTACACGCCGAGGAAGACGCCGGTCTTCTCCTTCTCCGTGGACAGCCGCTCGATGTCGGAGAGCTTGGCGACCTCGGCGCGGTAGGCGGCCAGCGCCTCACGCCGGTCGGCGGCGACGATCTCTTCGGCCAGCGGGGCGTCGGCGGCCACCACGAAGAACGTCGCGCCGTACAGGGTGTCGGGACGCGTGGTGTAGACGGTGACGGGCTCGTCCCGGCCCTCGATGCGGAACCGGACGTCCGCACCGGTGGAGCGGCCGATCCAGTTGCGCTGCATCGTCAGCACGCGATCCGGCCAGCCGCCCTCCAGCTGCGCCATGTCGTCGAGCAGCCGGTCGGCGTAGTCAGTGATCTTGAAGTACCACTGCGTCAGCTCGCGGCGGACGACGTCGGCGCCGCAGCGCTCGCACTTGCCCGCCACGACCTGCTCGTTGGCGAGCACGGTCTGGTCCTGCGGGCACCAGTTGACCAGGCCGCCCTTGCGGTAGGCCAGGCCCCGCTCGTAGAAGCGGGTGAACAGCCACTGGTTCCAGTGGAAGTACTCCGGGTCGCTGGTGTGCAGGCGCCGCGACCAGTCGAAGGAGATGGCGTACCGTTTGAACGAGTTCGCCTGGGTGTCGATGTTGGTGTACGTCCACTCGGCGGGGTGCGCGTTGCGCTTGATGGCCGCGTTCTCCGCGGGCAGGCCGAAGGAGTCCCACCCGATCGGGTGCAGGACGTTGTAGCCCTTCTGGAACCAGTAACGCGCGACGACGTCGCCGATCGCGAAGACCTCGCCGTGCCCCATGTGGAGGTCGCCGGAGGGGTAGGGGAACATGTCGAGCATGTACTTGCGCGGCCTGGTGTCCGCGAGGTCCTCGACCGCCGCGAAGGGGTTCAGCTCCTCCCACCGCGGCAGCCACTTGGCCTGCAGCGCCTGCGGGTCGTACACCGGCTCGTCCACTTCCACTCCTCGCCAGGCGGCTGGAATCACACACAGATGAAGGCGCGCCCGGGGCGGAACCCCGTCGCACTCCCCTTACCGCTCCGGCCCTCTCCGACCCGACCGTCTGACGCGACTGTCCGACCCGGGAGGGGAGGGCGGCCCGCGCTCTCACACGCCCGGTGTGAGGCGGCTGCCTGCGCAGCAGGGTGCGGCACGCGTGTCAAGCGTAGCGCAGACCGCAAGTGAGTCGCCGATCGCTCGTGTGCCCCTCGCTGCGGCCTTCGCCTCCGTCCGGGCGAATCTCGTCGGTCGCGGCGCTCGCTCGCTGACCTCGTCTGTCAAAGTGTGATATCCGATGGTGATAGTTCCGTTGTGGGCTCTTATGTCCATTCCCTTACTGTGCTGCCGTGGCCAACTCATATCCGCCCGCGGATTTGCCGATGCAGGACCCGCCCACCGACCCCACGGGTGAGCAGTTCCGCGAGGCATTCCGCGGTTTCGCTGCGGCAGCCCCCGGCGCGCATGAGATCATGCCAGGCACCCCCAATTCGGGCATGATCTCGGGAGGTACCGTGCCCACGGACCGCAGCGAACACCAGCGGGAACCGGCCTGGCCGGAGATCCCGCCGGCGTGGCCCGAGATGCCTCCGCCCTCCTCCTTCACCCCCACCGTCCGGTCCTTCGTCGAGGGGGCGCCGCAGCAGTCCCCGGACGCCACCGCGACCATGGCTGGCTCGCTTCCCGGCGCGACTCCCCGGCAGCCCGTCCCCGCCTTCGGTGAGCCCGACGCGCCCCGGCCCGCTCCCTCCTTCGGCGGCCCCGAGTCCTTCGCAGGCCACCCGCAGGCCGGCGCGCATCCGCAGCCCGGCGGGCACCCGCAGCCCGGCGCACCCGCGGCCTTCGGCAACCCCGCCCAGCCCGGCGGCCCCGCGGCCTTCGGCAACCCCGCCCAGCCCGGCGGCCCCGCGACCTTCGGCGGCCCCGCGCCCGCGTACGGCTTGCCGGGCCCCGCACAGAGCCACGACCAGAACCACCTTCAGAGCCCCGGTCAGAACCACGGTCACGGCAACGGTCACGGTCACGACCGGGGTCAGGCGGGCCCCCACGGGGTGACGTTCCCGGGCGGTCAGGACCGCCCCCAGCCCTCCACGCCCTTCACTCCCTCGGTCCGCGCGTTCGCCGAGTCCGCCCCGCCCGTCTCCACGGCGCCCGTCTCCACTGCGCCTCCGCCCCCGCCGCAGCCGGAGGATCCGTACCGGCCGTTCGTGACGGCGGGACAGATCAGCGGGCCGAAGACGCCTCCCGCGCACCGGCAGCAGGAGCTGTGGAACACGGTGTTCGGGGAGAACTACCGGGCCATCGACGAGTACGAGGAAGAGGAGCCCGGCCGGCCGGTCTGGCTGTACGCACTGGTGGCCTCGGTCGTCGCCGCGCTCGTCGGGGTGCTCGTGTGGGCCTTCGCCGCCGGGCCGCTCAGCTCCGGCGACACGGCCGAGGCGGCGACGTCCGCCAAGCCCGCCCCCGCCAAATCCGCCGCCACGGCCAAGCCGCAGGCGCAGGTCCCGCGGCTGCCCGTCTACAAGGGCACGGCCTCCCCCGTGAACGGCGTGGTCACCGACACCGCCGCCCGGATCACGCTGCCCCGGCTCGGCGGCCCCTGGCAGGCGGACGCCGACCCGGCTCAGATCAAGGCGACGTACGGCTTCACCAGCAGGCAGTACGTGCCCGCAGGCATGACCACCAAGGGCAAGCGGGAGTTCGCCCTGGTCATGTCGGGCCAGTTGGCCCAGTCCCTCGCCGTGAAGTACACGACGCCCGACAACCTGGGCCCGGTCGTGAGCGCGGTGATGTTCCGGGCGCGGCAGACCCAGTTCCCCAAGGACAACAAGGTCACCAAGGTCGCCCAGCAGCGTCTGGCCCGCAACGGCCTCACCGGCCTGACGGCCGCGTACAAGGTGACCGCCGACGGCGCGACCACCACGGTCGTGATCGCGGCCGTGAACACCGGCGCCGACCTGCCCACGATCGTCTACATGGCCGTGCCGCAGCTGAAGGACGACCTGCTCCCCGACGTCAACACGGTCTTCCGGTCGATCAAGCCGATCGGCTGAAGTAGCGGCGGGGGGTGTCCACCAGCATCTGCCGGATCTGGTGGTCGCCCACCCCGCGCTCGCGCAGGGCCGGCAGCACGTCGTCGTGGATGTGGTCGTACCGCCAGTTCGGCGTGACCTGCATGACCTGGTCCCACGCCCCGCCGAAGTAGTCCATGAAGCACGCCGCGTCGTGGCTCAGCACCATGCGGTCGGCGTAGCCGCGTTCGCACAGCGCCGCGATCGTCTCCACGCGCGCGGCCGTGGGGTTGTAGAGGTCCAGGCCGAAGCGGTCCATGCCCAGGATCGCGCCGGTGTCGGCCAGGCGCATGAGGTAGTCGAGGTCGTTGGAGTCCCCGGCGTGGCCGATCACGATCGCCCGCGGGTCCACGCCCTCCGCGACGAAGAGGCCGAGCGCGGCGAGGCCGCTACGGGCCGCGGCGTTGGTGTGCACGGTGATGGGCGCGCCGGTGCGCAGATGGGTCCGCGCCACGGCCCGGCAGATCCGCTCGACGCCGGGGGTGAGCCCCTGCTGCTCGACCACGCACTTGAGGAAGGCAGCCTTCACCCCGGTGTCGGCGATCCCCTCGGTGATGTCCCGGACGAAGTCGTCCACCATCGGCTCGGGCATGTCCATGATGAGGCCCGGCCCGCGCATCTCGTACTGGTGCGGCACGCTCTCGAACATGTACAGGCCGGTGGCCACGATGATGTTGAGTCCCGGCACCTCGGCGGCGATCCGCCGCACCCGGGGGATGTAGCGGCCCAGTCCCCAGACGGTGGGGTCGACGATCGTCGTGACCCCCTTGGCCACCAGCGACCGGAGCGTGGCGATCGCGTCGGCGACCCGGGCCTCCTCGTCCCACCACGCACCCCGGCCGTAGTTGTCCATGTGCTCGGTCGCCAGCACGAAGACGTGCTCGTGCATCAGCGTCTCGCCGAGGTCGTCCACGTCGACGGGGCCGCGTACGGTGTCCACGGTGGCCATGCGAGCACCGCCTCGGTCAGAAGTCGCAGGTCATGTGCTTGATGCCGTTGATGAAGCTGGACAACAGGCGCTCCGGCTCGCCCGTCTCGATCTGGGGGATCCGCCGCATCAGCTCGCGGAACATCACGGTGATCTCGCGGCGGGCCAGATGCGCGCCGAGACAGAAGTGGGGACCCGGGCCGCCGAAGCCGACGTGCGGGTTGGGGTCGCGGCGGATGTCGAAGCGCAGGGGGTCGTCGAACACCCGCTCGTCGCGGTTGGCGGCCCAGTAGTACAGCAGGACCTTCTCGCCCTCGCGGTAGAGGTTGCCGTTCATCTCGTGGTCGCGGGTGACCTTGCGGCGCATGTAGTTGACCGGCGCGGCCAGCCGGACGATCTCCTCGATCGCGCGCGGCGCCCGGCCCTCGAAGTCCTCCAGCCACAGCCGCCGCTGATCGGGGTTGAGGGTGAGCAGGCGCATGCCGTGCGAGATGGCGTTGCGGGTGGTCTCGTTGCCGGCCACGACGAGCAGGATGAAGAACGAGCCGAGCTCCTGGGCGGTCAGCCGCTCCCCGTCGATGTTGGCGTTGACCAGGGACGAGGTGAGGTCGTCGGTGGGCGTCTTCATCCGCAGCGCGGCCAGGTCCTGGACGAGCTGCTGCAGCTCCATCCCCGCGGTGAGCAGCGCGTGGGCGATGTCCTCGCGGTCGCTGACATACTCGGGGTCGGTGGCGCCGAGGACGATGTTCGAGCGGTCGAAGACGAACCGGTAGTCCTTCTCCGGGATGCCCATCATGTCGCAGATGATCTTCAACGGCAGCTTCGCGGCCACCTCGGTGACGAAGTCGCAGCCGGGGCCGGTCTCCAGCAACTCGTCGACGATGCGCGTGGCGGCGGCGTCCACGTCGGACTCGAACTGCTTGATCATCCTCGGCGTGAAGGCACGTGAGACGATCCGCCGCAGCCGCGCGTGGCGCGGGTCGTCCATGTTGATCATCGAGCCGAAGTACTCGGCGAACTCCGCCGGCAGGTCCGGGATGTTGGTGGCCCCGCCGTCGCCCGAGCAGAAGACCTCCGGGTTGCGGCTGGCCTCCAAAATGTCGGCGTGCCGGACGAGCGCGTGGTAGCCCGGCCCGGTGGCGGCCGCGAAGCCGAACTCCGGCTCGGGGAAGAAGGCGGGCTTGTCCAGGTCACGCAGCAGCCGGAACGCGTGTTCCCGCTCCGCGTCGGGGCGGCCCCAGAAGTTCCAGTCGTTCAGGTCGATGTCCGCGGCCGAGGTGATGGGCGCGGGCGCCGCGGGCTCCGTCGGCTGTGTCGTCATGGAGAGGCCGGCCCCTTCCGAGTGACTAGAACCATATTCGGTCGTCAGTCTGCCACACTCCCCGGCCCAGCCACAGGGGCCTGATCGGGCCGGGAAGGCGGATCGTCGCCGAAGGAGGACGGCAGCGCGGTGGCCTGGGTCAGGCGGTAGCGCGAGGGCGGGATGCCGTACAGGTCGACGAACGCCTGGCGGAGGGCCTCGGCCGTCCCGAAGCCGCAGCGGGCCGCGACGGCGCCCATCGGCAGCGAGGTGGACGCGAGCAGATGGGCGGCGGCCTCGGCGCGGGCCCGGCGGACGAACCGGCCCGGCGTCTGCCCCGTGTGCTTGAGGAACAACCGGGTCAGATGGCGCTCGCTCACGCCCGCGCCGGCCGCCAGAGCGGTGGTGGACAGGTCCGCGTCCGGGTGGCCGGTGACGTGGTCGACGACGCGCTTGACCAGGCCGTCGCCGGGCGGCGGGCCCTCGGTGAACATGCTCATCTGCGCCTGGTTGCCGGGTCGTTGCAGGTAGGTCACCAGGTTGCGGGCCACCTGCCTGGCGAGGGCCGGGCCGTTGTCCTCCTCGATGAAGGCGAGGGTGACGTCCAGCGCGCTGGTGACGCCGGCGGCCGTGGTGACGTTGCCGTCGCGGATGAAGATCGGACGGGCGTCGACGGCGACCTCCGGGTGGCGCGCGGCGAGCGTGTGCGCGAACTGCCAGTGCGTGGTGGCGCGCCGCCCGTCGAGCAGACCGGCGGCGGCCAGCACCGCCGCGCCCGTGCACACCGACGCGACGCGGCGGCTCTCCCGTGCCAGCCGCCGCACATGGCTGACGATCACCCGGTTGGCGGCCGCGTCCTCGTGCCCGATCCCGCCCGAGACGAGGAGCGTGTCCAGCGGCCCGGTGAGGCGTTCGAGCGCCTGCTGCCCCTGCAGCGTCAGACCGCTGCCGCAGGTGACGGGCAGGCCCGACGGGGTGGCCAGGCACACGTCGTAGCACGGGGACGCGCCGTGGGCGTTCGCCATGATCAGCGTCGACGTCACGCAGGCGATGTCGACGAGCTCCGCCGCGTGGTATCCGACCACGACCATGCGCCGCTGGGTCATGACACGACTGTAGGCCGGACGGACCGGGAGCCCAAGATTTCGGACCTGTCCCCGTCTCTCTCCTTGGCGCGTCCCGGAGCCGCCCGGACAGTTGGGGCCATGACGCACACGACGCCCGAAAGGCACGCCGCGCGGCGATGGGGCCGATTCGCCCTCCACTACCTCGAGATGGTCGTCGCCATGTTCGCCGGGATGGTCGCGCTCGGCCTGCTGTGGTCCGCCCTGGGGATCGATCCCTCGTACGCACGCGATCCCGAGATCGCCTATCTGCTGATGGCGTTCGACATGTCGGCCGGCATGGCGGTCTGGATGCGCGTGCGCGGCCATGCCTGGGCCCCGACTCTGGAGATGTGCGGCGCGATGTTCGCCCCGGTCGTGCCGCTGTTCCCGCTGCTGTGGCTGGGCCTGATCGACGGCATGGCCCTGATGGTCGCGGCCCACGTCGCGATGTTCCCGCTGATGCTGGCGGCCATGCTGCGGCGCCGCGACGAGTACGCCCATTGAGGGCCGGAGCGATCCGAGTAACCGGCCCCCCGAAATACGCCCCTCCGAGCCGTTACGCTGAGGTACCTACCGGTTGGTATGGACCGAGGGTCCGACAGAAGAGGGAGCGGCAGATGCTCAACCTGGCCGTCGTGCTGGACGACACCGCACGAGACACCCCCGACGCCACAGCGGTCGTCTTCGGAGACCTCCGCCTGCCGTACTCACTCGTGAACACCATCGCCAACCAGGTCGCCAACCTGCTCGTCTCGCGCGGCATCGGCAGGGGCGACAAGGTGGCGCTGGCCTGTCCCAACCTGCCGTACTTCCCGTTCGTCTACTTCGGGATCCTCAAGGCGGGCGCGACCGTCGTCCCGCTGAACGTGCTGCTGCAGAGCAGGGAGATCGCCTATCACCTGAACGACTCCGACGCCAAGGCCTTCTTCTGCTTCGAGGGCTCGCCGGAGCTGCCGCTGGGCGAGCGGGGCCGGGCCGGTTTCGCCGAGACCGAGGTCACCGAGCACTTCTTCGTCCTGCCGGCCACGCCGTTCGCGACCGAGTCCGAGCTGGGCGAGACGCTCTGGGCCGCTCTCGACGGGGTGTCCGGCGAGTTCGAGACCGTGCAGACCTCCGCCGAGGACACGGCGGTGATCCTCTACACCAGCGGCACCACCGGCCAGCCGAAGGGCGCCGAGCTCACCCACCAGAACATGGTCATGAACGCCGTCGTCAGCGACGAGATGTTCCCCCGGCAGCCCCGGAACACCTATCTCGTCACGCTGCCGCTCTTCCACTCCTTCGGCCAGACCGTGTTGCTGAACGCCGGCTTCCGGCGCCGCGGCACGCTCGTGCTGATGCCGCGCTTCGAGCCGGCCGAGGCCCTCGCGCTGATGAAGCGGGAGGAGGTCACGCTGTTCGCCGGAGTGCCGACGATGTACTGGGCGATGCTCACCGCCGTGCAGACCGAGGCGGCCGAGGTGCCGTCGTCGCTGGTCACGGCGGTCTCCGGCGGCGCCGCGCTGCCGGTGGAGGTGCTCAAGGACTTCAACGCGGCGTTCGGCGTGGACATCCTGGAGGGCTACGGCCTGTCGGAGACCTCGCCGGTGGCGTCGTTCAACCAGCCCGGCAGGCCCGCCAAAGCCGGCTCGATCGGCACCCCGGTCTGGGGCGTGGAGATGAAGCTGGTCGACGCCGGCTGGAACACGGCCGACGACGTCGGCGAGATCGCCATCCGCGGGCACAACATCATGAAGGGCTACTACAACCGGCCCGAGGCGACGGCCGAGGTGATGAAGGACGGCTGGTTCCGCACCGGCGACGTGGCCCGCCGCGACGAGGACGGCTACTACTTCATCGTCGACCGGGCCAAGGACATGATCATCCGAGGTGGGTTCAACGTGTACCCCCGGGAGATCGAGGAGGTCCTCATGACCCACCCGGCCGTCTCGCTCGCCGCGGTCGTCGGGGTGCCCCACGACTCCCACGGCGAGGAGATCAAGGCATACGTGATCCGCAAGCCCGGCGCCACGACCACCGAGGAGGAACTGGTGGCCTGGTGCAAGGAGACGATGGCGGCCTACAAGTACCCGCGGATCGTGGAGTTCCGCGAGTCCCTGCCGATGACCGCCACCGGCAAGATCCTCAAGCGCGAGCTGCGGTAGTGCTCTACGGCCAGTCGAGGGACGGGCGCAGCGCGACGTGCGACCGTCCCTCGTCGAGCCGGACGCCGAGCACCTGGTGCAGCTGCACCTTGTTGCGCTCGAACCCGACGACGCAGCCGGCCATGTAGAGGCGCCAGACCCGGGCGGTGCCCTGGCCGACCTCCTCGACCGCCTCGTCCCAGTGGGCGTCGAGGTTCTTGCACCATTCGCGCAGCGTCAGCGCGTAGTGCTCGCGCAGGTTCTCCTCGTGGCGGACCTCGAACCCGGTGTCCTCCATCTGGCGGATGAGGTGGCCCACCGACTCCAGCTCGCCGTCCGGGAAGACGTAGCGGTTGATGAAGCCGCCCTTGTTCAGGGTCTTCTCCGTGCTGGTCGGACGGGTGATGCAGTGGTTGAGCAGGCGCCCGCCCGGCTTGAGCTTGCCGTACAGGAAGGAGAAGTAGGACGGCAGGTTGTCCTTGCCGATGTGCTCGGTGAGGCCGATCGAGCTGACCCGGTCGAAACCGGTTTCGGCGACGTCGCGGTAGTCCATGTGACGGACCTCGGCGAGCTCCGACAGCCCGGCCTCCGCGATGGCCTTCTGCGCCCACTCGGCCTGCTGGCGCGACAGTGTGACGCCGAGGCCCTTGACGCCGTACTCCTTGGCCGCGTGCATGACCATGCCGCCCCAGCCGCAGCCCACGTCGAGCAGGCGCATGCCGGGCTTGAGGTCGAGCTTCTTGGCGACCAGGTCGAACTTCGTGTACTGCGCCTCCTCCAGCGTCGCGTCCGGCCGGGGGAAGACCGCGCACGTGTACGCCATGGAGGGGCCGAGCACCCACTCGTAGAAGCGGTTGGAGACGTCGTAGTGGTGATGGATCACCTCGGCGTCGCGCTGCTTGGCGTGCCTGCTGCCCAGCTTGGCCAGGGTGCTCTGCCGCGCCTCCTGCGGCGGCGGCGGAACGCGCATCAGCAGCGGCTTGATCCCGAGCGAGCGGACCGCGGCGATCTTCTCGCTCAGCGGCAGGTCGTTGAGCGTCAGCGACCACATCCGGTCGAGCAGGGTGTACATGTCACCGTGCACATCGATGTGCCCGGAGATGTACGCGCGGGCGAGGCCGAGTTCCCCCGGCGCCTGCGCGAGGTAGGCCACCGCCGCCGGCGACTTCACCTCGATGCGGACGTCCGCGCCCGAAGATCCGGCCTTGCTGCCGTCGTAGGCGACGAATTCGACGCCTGCGTCAGGACCGACGATCTTCTCAAAGATCTCCGCAAGAGTCATTGCACCTCTCCCGACGTTTCGACGCCTACCTGCCCCTGACGCACTTGTCATAGAGGTCAAGAAGCCGGCCGCCCGGGTCGTAGGCGCGTTTGACCGGCCAGTAGGCGTCACCGTTGTAGAGCCGCCAGAACTCCTCACGCTCGTAGAAAGAGGTGGAGTACAGCGACTTGTGGCCGTCGAGCGAGTGCACCGCCCGCTCGATCAGCCGGTTGTGGTACCCGTCGTACTGACCGCGCGGCAGCGGCACCATGCCCCAGAAGCCGAAGTTCACGTACAGACGGCCGGGCTCCAGGGGGTAGAGCGACCACTGGCCGGTCGCCTTGAGCGGGCACATCCACACCGGGGTCATGCCGACCCTGTCGTGGAAGACCTCCAGGAACTCGGCGCCGCGCTCGACCGGCACCTCGACGTCCTGGATCACCGACTCGTGCACCGGATTGTTCCGCCAGCGGTCGACGCGGGCGGTCACGCCGTACCTCTGGTCGAGGCCGACGAGCTTGCGGTAGACGTCCGAGCGCAGGTAGCGGCGCGGCAGGAGCGAGCGGACCAGCGGCTGCTGCACGCCGAAGGCGCGCGAGCACCAGAACCAGTCGGTGTCCCAGCGCCACAGGTAGTCGCGCACGGTCAGCCAGTCGCGCACGCGGCTGCGGATCGACTGGTAGTAGATCCGCATGCCGGTGTAGTCGGACGTGTAGGGCGCCCGGTCGGAGAACGAGCCCACCGTGATGTACAGCTCGTCCGGGCCGAAGAACGTGCCGTCGACGAAGTCGACCTGCTCGCCGTCGTGCTCGCGGCTCTCGCAGATCTCCTGCATAGCGAGCATGCACTTGTCGGCGTCGCTGAAGCGGATGTGCGTCAGCTTGACGTACGGCTTCACCCGGGCCAGCTTGATGCGGATCCGCAGGGCGTAGCCGAGCGTGCCGTAGGAGTTGGGAAACGCCCGGAACAGGTCCGCGTGCTCGTTGTCGGCCCGGGCCACCACGATCCGCCCGTCGCCGGTGAGGATCTCCAGTTCCTCGACCGACTCGTGCGGCAGGCCGTCCTTGAAGCTCGTCGACTCGATGCCGAGGCCGGTGACCGCGCCGCCCAGCGTGATCGTCTTGAGCTGCGGCACGACGTACGGCATGAGCCCGTACGGCAGCGTCGCGTCCACGAGGTTCTCGTACGTGGTCATGCCCTGGACCTCGGCCGTCATGGTCGCCGGGTCCACCTGGATGACCTGGTCCAGATCGCGGGCGGACAGCGATGCCGTCTTCGCCGGCGTACGGAAGCGGAACAGGTTCGTCGTCGCCTTGGCCAGCCGGGGAGCCGCGTCCGCGGGAATGGCGGCGTAGGAGTCCCTGATCTGCTCGACGGCCTTGCTATGGGCGGTCATACTGGCCGTGCGCTCTGGCATGACACCACCCCCATGGATCGTAGAGATCGCCTTCTTGGCACGCTATCCCCGGAGGGGAACGCAGACCAGAGTAGACACGTTACGCCCGCGAAAACTATCCGGTTGTTCTCACGACGGCCCACCGGCGTAGATCGTATCTCGCCTCTTTTCATCGCCTCCGCCGCCCCTGGTGTAACTGTGGAAACCGTCAGGACGTGGGCGGACGCCGGCGGACGAGCGGGTCGGCGCCGTTGACCACGTTGACGACGGGACGGCCCTCCATCGCCGCGGCGAGATTGTCCAGCACGCACCGGATCAGCCGCGTCGTCGCCTCGGGCGTGACCCCGGCCGCGTGCGGCGACAGCAGGACCCGCGGGCAGGAGCGCAGCGGGTCGTCCGGCGGCGGGGGCTCGCTGTCGTACACGTCGAGCGCCGCGCCGGCGAGGTGGCCGGACTCCAGCGCGGCCAGCAGCGCCGCCTGGTCCACCACCCCGCCGCGGGCCGCGTTGACCAGCACCGACCCCCTGGGCATGCGCCCGATCCTGGCGGCGTCGATCAGCCCGCGGGTCTCCGGCGCGAGCGGCACGGCCAGGACCAGCACGTCGCTGCCCGCGGCCAGCGCGTCGAGGTCCAGGTAGGCCGCGCCGTACGACTCGGGCTTTGGCGTGCGCGACCAGTAGGAGACCCGGCAGCCGAGCGCGCCGAACAGGCGGGCGCAGGCCGCGCCGATCGGTCCGAAGCCGGCCACGCCCACGCGGCATCCGGCGAGCTCGCGGCGCTGGTAGGCGAACTGCGGCCACTCCCCCGCCCGCATGTCCCTGTCGCCGTCCGCGAGATGGCGCAGCAGCGCCAGCGCGGCGGCCAGGCACCATTCGGCGACCGCGGCGGCGTTCACCCCGGCGGTGTTCGCGAGGGGCACCCCGGCCCGGGCCAGCGCGTCCAGGTCGTGCCCGTCCACGCCGACGGACGGCTGCTGCACGAACGCCAGGCGCGGCGCCAGCCGTACGGCCCGCGCGTCGAGCGCCAGGGCGCCGCTCCAGTCGCCGACGACGATCTCGGCGTCCGGCAGGGCCTCCAGCAGCGATTCGCGGTCGTGGCGGGCGGGGACGCGCACCTCGGCGCGCCCGTCGAGGTCGGCGAGCAGGCCGCGCACCGCGTCCTCGGGGAGCGGCGGCAGCGCGAGAACATTCCACGTCACGGGCGCAGTCTCGCACGTCTCCAGAAACATGTTCTACTGTCGCGTTGAGTGATGCCGCGTTGAGGAGGGTTCGGATGGACGAGTCGCGGGGACCGCTGGCGGGCGTCCGCGTGCTGGAGCTGGCCGGTCTCGCGCCCGGGCCGTTCGCCGGGATGATGCTCGCCGACCACGGCGCCGAGGTGCTGCGGATCGACCGCGTGAAGGCCGTGAGCGACACCCCGCGCCGCGACGTGATGGACCGCGGCAAGCGCACGATCGGCCTCGACCTGAAGTCGCCCGAGGGCGTCGCCGCGTTCAGGCGGCTGGCCGAGCGGGCCGACGTGGTGATCGAGGTGTTCCGGCCCGGCGTCGCCGAACGGCTCGGGATCGGGCCCGCCGACCTCCACGCGGTGAACGAGCGGCTGGTCTACGGCCGGATGACCGGCTGGGGCCAGGACGGCCCGCTCGCCTCCACGGCCGGGCACGACATCGACTACATCGCGATCGCGGGGGCCCTGTCGATGCTGGGTCGCGAGGGCGGCAAGCCCACTCCGCCGATCAACATCCTGGGCGACTTCGCCGGCGGCGGGCTCATGCTGGCCTACGGCGTGCTGCTGGCCCTGCTGGAGCGGGAGCGCACCGGCCGGGGCCGGGTGGTGGACGCGGCGATGGTCGACGGCGCGGCGCTGCTGCTGTCGATGTTCTACGGCGCGGTGCACGGCGGCCACTGGGGTCCGCGCGGCACCAACCTCCTCGACACCGGCGCCCCCATGTACGACACCTACGAGACGGCCGACGGCGGTTTCCTCGCCGTGGGCGCGCTGGAGCCGCAGTTCTGGGCGGAGATGCTCGCCCGGATGGGCATCGACGACATGCCCGACCGCGACGACCGGGCGAACTGGCCGGCCATCAGGGAGCGGCTGACGGAGGCGTTCGGGTCGCGTACGCGGGCCGAGTGGGAGGCGGTCTTCGACGGCTCCGACGCCTGCGTGTCCCCGGTGCTCGACCCGCGCGAGGCCGCCCGGCACCCGCACAACCGGGCGCGCGGCACGTTCGTGGAGGTCGGCGGGCTGCCGCAGGCGGCGCCCGCGCCCCGGCTGCTCGGCGCGCCGCGCGGCGACCTGTCCCCCGCCACCCGGCTGCGGGACCTGAGCTCCTGGGGCCTGCCCGACGACGAGGCGAAGGCCCTGCGCGCCGCCGGCGTGCTGGCCTGACCGTCCCTGCTTCACCCTGCCGACAGAACGAGGAGTCCCCCCGCACATGGACGTTTTCGAAGCCCTCTACACGACCCGCGCCATGCGGCGGGTCAAGCCCGACCCGATCCCCGCGGAGGTCCAGGAACGCATCCTGGACGCCGCGGTCCGCGCCCCCAGCGCCGGCAACACCCAGGGCTGGCGGTTCCTGCTGGTGGACGACCCGGAGGTCAAGTCCCAGCTGGGGCCGTTGTACCGGGACGCGCTCGGCAGGCTGTTCGAGGGGCACTACAAGCCGATGCGCGAGCGGGCCGAGGCGACCGGCGACACCGGCACGCTCAACGTGCTGCGCTCGGCCCAGCATCTGGCCGACAACTTCGAGTCCTATCCCCTGCTCATGTTCGCCTTCACCCGCAACGACCCCGGCGGCGGCTCCATCTACCCCTCGGTCTGGAGCGCCCAGCTCGCCGCCCGGGCCTTCGGCGTGGGCAGCGCGCTGACGTCCGTGCTGGGGCTGTTCCACGGCGCGGAGACGATGCGGATCCTCGGCGTGCCCGAGGGCAAGGGCTGGCAGGTGGCGTGCATGGTCACCTTCGGCTACCCGACCGGCCGCTGGGGGGTGGCCCCGCGCCGGCCCGCCCACGAGGTCGCCTACCGCAACCGCTGGGGCGAGCCGGTCGGCTTCGAGATCCCCGAGCCTCTCTGGACGCCCTGAGCGATCACCCATACGCCCTCTGATGCAGCAGCTCTTGTGTCGAATGTAGTACACCTACTACATTCGAGAGCAAGGCTGCTGCATAGGAGGATGCATGGACGACGTCGTCATCCGCGTACGCGGGCTACGCATGGCGTACGGGCCCGTCCGGGTGCTGGAGGGGGTCGACCTGGACCTGCGGCGCGGCGAGGTGTTCACGCTCCTCGGGCCCAACGGCGCCGGCAAGACCACCCTCGTCGAGATCCTGGAGGGGTTCAGGACCGGCTGGACCGGCGAGGTGAGCGTGCTCGGGGAGAACCCGGCGCGGGCCGGCGACGCCTGGCGGGCGCGGCTCGGGGTGGTGCTCCAGTCGTGGCGCGACCACCCGCGCTGGCGGGTAGGCGACCTGCTTCGCCACGTCGCCGCGCACTACGACGACCCCCGCGACGTCGACGACCTGCTGGCCGTGCTCGGCCTCACCGAGTCGGCGGGCGTCCGGGCCGCCGTGCTGTCCGGGGGCCGGCGGCGGCGGCTCGACGTGGCGCTCGGCATCGTCGGGCGGCCGGAGGTGCTGTTCCTGGACGAGCCGACGACCGGGTTCGATCCCGAGGCCCGGCGCGAGTTCCACCTGCTGATCGAGCGGCTGGCGGTCGAGGAGGGGCTGACCGTGCTGCTCACCACCCACGACCTGGCCGAGGCCGAACGGCTGTCCGGGCGGATCGCCGTGCTGGTGGCCGGGCGGGTGCTCACCTGCGGCAGCCCGACCGAGCTCGCGCGAGCCGTGCAGGCGCCGTCGCGGGTGCGCTGGGCGGAGGGCGAACTGGAGACCGCCGACCCGTCCGGGGTGGCCTGGGAACTGCATCAGCGGTACGGCGGCCCGGTCCCCGGGCTGGAGATCCGGCGGCCGACGCTGGAGGAGAGCTACCTGGACCTCATCGAGGAGGCGAGGACCCGATGAACGCGACGATGCTGGGACTGCGGCGAGGCTGGATCGAGCAGCTCAACCAGTGGAGCGACCGCAAGGAGCTGTTCAACGCCGTCGCGGGGAGCGTCGTCACCTACGGGCTGCTCATCCTCTGGATCGGCGACACACCGGTCGAGGGCACGACCGTCACCGTGGGGACGTTCATGACGCCGGGCTTCATCGCGTTCGCGATCTTCACGACCGGGCTGACGGCGCTGCCCATGCTGATCGCCGCGGACCGGGAGGAGGGGACGCTGCTGCGGGCGCGCACGCTGCCCCGGGGCATCCGGGTCTACCTGGTCGGCCGCGCCACCACGGTGCTGCTGACGATCCTCGTCAACATCACCCTGGTCCTGGCGTTCGCGATCCCGCTCGCCGGGGTCCCGGCGCCTGCGACGCCCGCGCGCTGGTTCACCCTCGCCTGGGTCGTCGTGCTCGGCACGCTGGCCGTCGTGCCGGTGGGCGCGGTCATCGGCAGCGTGCTGCCCGGCCCGAAGGCGGGCGCCATGCTCGCCCTGCCGGCGATGCTCCTGATGGTCGTCTCCGGGGTGATGCTGCCGCTGGACACGCTGCCCGACCTGGTGCGCCGCATCGCCGAGGTGTTCCCGCTCTACTGGCAGGCGCTCGGGCTGCGCGCGGCGCTCCTGCCCGACTCGGTCCTCGCGACCGAGGTCGCGCACGCGTGGCGGCTGGGCCAGGCGGCCACCGTGCTGGGCGCGTGGGCGGTCGGCGGTATGGTTCTAGCCCCCTGGTTGCTGCGCCGGGTCCGCGGAAGATGAGCGGTCCCGTGGGCCCGACGGAGGTGAGACGTGGCCGAGGAGCCGGTGTTCAACCGCATCGCGGTGCTGAGGGCCGATCGCGGCGTCTCGCGCCGGGACCTGGCCGCCGCGCTCGGGGTGCACTACCAGACGGTGGGCTACCTGGAGCGCGGCGAGTACAGCCCCAGCCTCCACCTGGCCCTGCGGATCGCCGAGTTCTTCGAGGTGCCGGTGGAGGTCGTCTTCTCCCTCAAGCCGTTTCCCAGGCTGGGGAGCGCGTCATGAGCCTGCGCGACCGCTGGGACCACCACATCGCCCGGGCGATGGAGCAGGAACACCTTCCCGCGCTGCACCGCACCCGGCGGCGGCGTCGCCTGCTCGTCGTGGCGGGCGCCGCCAGCGTGCTGCTGCTGTGGGCGGACGCGGCGGTGTCGTGGGCGATCGCCCCGAGTGACACCGCCGTCCGGGTCAACCTCGTGCTGCTGGTCGTCATGCTGGCGATCTACATCCCGGTCGTGACCGCCCTCAACAGCGCCACCCGCGGGCTCGCCTCGCTGCCGGAGAGCCGTCTCGACGAACGGCAGGTCGGCGAAAGGTTCCGGGCCCACACGTACGCGAACAGGGTGATGCGGCTCGTCCTGGGCGGCCTGGCGGTGTTCGTCGTGGTCGCGACCTGGGACGCGGGCGAGAAGGCCCAGATCCCCGGCGCGGCCGTCTTCCTCGGCGTCTTCGCCCTGTTGTGGACGCACATCCTGCTGCCGCTGCTGGTCGCCGGGTGGCGGCTGCCCGACCCGCCGCCGGACGACGACCACGACGACGACCACGACGACCACGACGACGGCCTGGACGACGACCGGACCGGCGGTCAGGCGGGCGTGGCCTGAACCGGCGGAATGGGCCCGGTCGGATCCCCGAACGACGGCAGCGTGGCCACGAAGAGGTCGACGCCCCCGGGATGGTGGATCTCCAGGTCGGTGGTGAAGGCGCGGGCCGGGGTGAGGCCCGACTCCGAGTGCTTCCACACCTGCTGCCAGGCCTCGACGAGCGCCCCCGGCATCGGCCCTCGCGCCTCGAACAGCAGCGCGGGCACGCCGGGCACCCGTACGGCGACCATGCCCTCGGGCAGCCGCGCGGCCGTGCGCACGGCCACGCCGACGATCTGGGTGTAGGCGCCGTTGTGGTCGCTCTCGTAGTCCGTCAGGACCGCGTACAGGTTCTCGTCGACCCGGCCGGGCACGTGCGCGAAGGCGCCGGGCGCACCGGCGCGGGCCCACAGGCCCGGCAACTGGGCGCGGGCCGGGTCCGCCTCCGCCGCGTTGGTCGTCCGCACGGCGAAGCCGACGACGAGCGTCTCCGGACGGTCAACGATGATCACAAGCTCTCCTTTCAGGCGAGGTCAATGTATCCCGTGTCCGGGTCTGGTCCGGCGGCGGCCGGGAATGCCGGGTATGACCCGCTCACAACGTAGGCTGGACAAACGTGCGATTCCTCAATGATGTGACGCCGCCCTACGATCTCACGTACAGCGATGTGTTCATGGTGCCGTCCCGTTCCTCCGTCGGGTCGCGCCTCGCGGTGGACCTGTCCACCGGCGACGGCACCGGCACCACGATCCCCGTCGTCGTCGCCAACATGACGGCCGTCGCGGGCCGCCGCATGGCCGAGACCGTCGCCAGGCGCGGCGGCATCGCCGTCATCCCCCAGGACATCCCGATCGACGTGGTGGCCGACGTCATCGACTGGGTGAAGAGCCGCGACCTCGTCCACGACACGGCCATCACGCTCACGGCCCACGACACGGTGGGCGAGGCGCTCACCCTGCTGCCCAAGCGCGCGCACGGCGCGGTCATCGTCGTGGACTGGGAGAACCGCCCGGTCGGCGTGGTGACCGAGGCCGACTGCCACGGCGTCGACATGTTCACGCAGCTCTCCCAGGTCATGACCGCCTCACCGCAGACGCTGCCGCGCGGCGTCGACCCGCAGGCCGCGTTCGACGCGCTGCACGAGGGCCGCCACCGGCTGGCGCCCGTGGTGGACGAGGACGGCCGCCTGGTCGGCATCCTCACCCGCACCGGGGCGCTGCGTTCCACCCTCTACCAGCCCGCCCTCGACCCGCACGGCCGGCTGCGCGTCGCGGCGGCGGTCGGGGTGAACGGCGACGTGGCCGCCAAGTCCAAGGAGCTGCTCGACGCCGGCGTCGACGTGCTCGTGGTCGACACGGCGCACGGCCACCAGGAGAAGATGATCTCGGCGCTGCGGGCCGTACGCGCGCTCGATCCCTCCGTGCCGGTCGCGGCCGGCAACGTCGTCACCGCGGAGGGCGTACGCGACCTCGTCGACGCCGGCGCCGACATCGTGAAGGTCGGCGTGGGCCCGGGCGCGATGTGCACGACCCGGATGATGACCGGCGTGGGACGGCCGCAGTTCTCCGCCGTGCTGGAGTGCGCGGCCGAGGCCCGCCGCCTCGGCCGGCACGTGTGGGCCGACGGCGGCGTGCGCCACCCCCGCGACGTCGCGCTCGCGCTCGCCGCGGGAGCCTCCAACGTCATGATCGGCTCCTGGTTCGCCGGCACGTACGAGTCGCCCGGCGACACCCGCACCGCCCCCGACGGGCGGAAGTACAAGGAGAACTTCGGCATGGCCTCGGCCCGCGCCGTACGGCTGCGCACCGCCGAGGACTCGCCGTTCGAGAGGGCCCGCAAGGCGCTGTTCGAGGAGGGCATCTCGACGTCGCGGATGTACCTCGACCCGGCGCGGCCCAGTGTGGAGGACCAGATCGACGCCATCGTGGCCGGTCTGCGTTCCTCCTGCACGTACGCGGGCGCCACGACGCTGGAGGAGTTCCACGAGCGGGCCGTGGTCGGCGTGCAGAGCGCCTCCGGGTACAGCGAGGGCATGCCGCTCCACCAGAGTTGGTGACTCCTTCTATTCCGCACAGGAATATCGGGCTCTGTCGGGGTAGTGCGTTCGTGTACCGACCGCACTACCCCGCGGAGGCGATCATGCAGTACTCCCCGGCCGGAGGGCCGGTCAGTCCGGCGGTCGACAGACGACTGCTGGTCAGTTACGACAACTACACGGCGGCGCAGCGAGCCGTCGACACCCTGTCCGACGCCGGATTCCCGGTGGAGAACACCGCGATCGTCGGCAGCGACCTGCGCCTGGAGGAGACGGTCACCGGGCGGCTCACCAACGGCAGGGCCGCGCTGTCGGGCCTGATCACCGGTGCGGTGTTCGGACTCGTCGTCGGCCTGTTCCTCGGGCTGTTCACCTCGACCACGACCTCGTTCATCGGGCTGGTGCTGTGGTCGATCCTCTGGGGCGCCATCGCCGGCGCCGCCTTCGGCTTCACGAGCCACGCCTTCACCGGCGGCACGCGCGACTTCTCGTCCAGAAGCTCGATCGTCGCCGGACGCTACGACGTGCTGGTGGCCTCCCCCATGCTCGACCAGGCCCAGGCGCTGCTGCAGGGCGGCGTGCAGCCGGCCGACACCGTCGTCGTCCAGCGTCCGCCGTCGGCCGGGCCCGTCACCACGTCGCCGGCCACCACGTCGCCGGTCACCGCGTCTCCGGCCACCACGTCTCCGGTCACCACGGGCGACACCGCGCCTCAGGAGGCGCCGGCCGAGGAGGAGCGCGCCGAGGAGGAGCGCGCCGACGACCGGGCGGGCGCGTCCAGGGGCCTTCGCCGGTAACCCTCTCCCGTCGTCCACGCAAGCCGCGACGCCTTCCCCACGCCGTGTGGGGAAGGCGTCGTCGTGTCGGCCGTCACCGGTAGAGTCGTCAGCCGGTCGGAACTTCCGGCACTGGAAGAACAGGAGGCCCACGTGGCACTGGAGAAGCCCGAAATCGACTTCCCCGAGGGCGCGCCGCCCGCGGACCTGGAGATCGTCGACCTCGTCGAGGGGGACGGGCCGGAGGCCAAGCCCGGGCAGAACGTGACCGTCCACTACGTCGGGGTGGCGTTCTCCACGGGTGAGGAGTTCGACGCCTCCTGGAACCGCGGCCAGCCGTTCCAGTTCCCGCTCGGCGGCGGCCGGGTCATCGCCGGCTGGGACCGCGGCGTGGCCGGCATGAAGGTCGGCGGGCGGCGCCGCCTGACGATCCCCCCGCACCTCGGGTACGGCAACCGCGGCGCGGGCGCCCTCATCAAGCCCGGCGAGACGCTCATCTTCGTCGTCGACCTGCTCGGCGTCGGCTGACCCGACACCGGAAGGCGCCTGTCCGGGGGTAGGCGAGCCGGAGCGCTTCGAGGATGATGGCCGCGTGGACGATGCCCTCCCGAAGCACGGCTCCAGAGGCGGCCCCATGCGAACGCCGGCTTCCGGGAGGCCGGCGTGACCGCGGACGGGCAGGCGATCGCCGGCACACCGGCGGCCGGCAGAGGTGTCCGGGCGGGCGGCCCGCTCGCCGCGCCGCCCCGGGCCGTGGCCGGGATCGCGGCCGTGACCGTGGCCGTGCTCCTCGCGGTGAGCCCGTGGTACGGGTACCACCGCGACGAGCTGTACTTCCGCATGCTGGGTGAACGGCCGCGGCTCGGATACTTCGACACTCCGCCGCTGACGCCGATGATCGCCCGGTTGTCCACGACGCTCTTCGGGGACACGGTCGTCGCGCTGCGGATCGTCCCCGCCCTGTGCACCGGGGCTCTGGTCGTGCTCGTCGCGCTGGCCGCCCGCGAGCTGGGCGGCGGCCGCGCGGCCCAGATCCTCGCCGCGGCCGGGACCGCGACCTCCGTGCTGCCTCTCGTGGCCGGGCACGCGCTGCTGACCCTCACCCCCGACCTCGTGCTGTGGAGCGCGGTCACGCTGTGCCTGCTGCGGGTGCTGCTCAGGGGGGACGGGCGTTACTGGCTCTGGACGGGAGCACTGTGCGGGATCGCGGCGTACAACCGCGATCTGATCGTGGTGCTGCTGGGCGGCGTCGGCCTGGGCATCCTCGTGGCCGGTCCGCGCGAGGTGCTGCGGGACAGGCGGCTGTGGGCGGGCGCCCTCCTGGCCCTGGCCATCGCCTCGCCCAACCTGGTCTACCAGGCCACGCACGACTGGCCGCAGTTCCAGATGGCCGAGGCGTTGCGGATCGACGAGGGCGCGGACAACCGCGCGTCCTTCGTCCCCCTTCAGATCGTGCTGCTCGGGCCCGTGCAGGCGGTGGTGTGCGCGGCCGGGTGGCTGCGCCTGTGGCGGAACCGGCGGGTCCGCTCGCTCGCCATCGCCTATCCCGTGGCCTGCGCGCTGATCCTGATTTCGGGCGGCCGCCCCGACTACACCGGCGCGTTCCTGCTCTACCTGTTCGCGGCCGGGTGCGTCACGGCGGCGGGGTGGCGATGGCGGACGGCGCTGACCGCGGCACTGGCGGTCGGCGCCGTGGTCGCGGTGGTGCTGGCGCTGCCGGTCGTCCCGGCCGCGTCGCTCGGGGGAACGCCGGTGGCCGCCGTGAACGAGGTGGCCCGCGAGTCGGTGGGCATGCGCGACGTGGCGGCGCAGACGGCCCGGGTGGTGGACGGCCTGCCCGCCGCCGAGCGCGCCGGAGCGGTGCTGCTCGCGGCCAACTACGGCGAGGCCGGCGCGCTGCGCCGCTGGGCGGGTGAGTTCGGATTGCCCCCGGTGTACAGCGGCCACAACGAGCTGTGGTGGTGGGGGCCGCCGCCGGAGGGGACCCGGGTGGTCGTGTCCGTCGGCTACCCGCCCGCCGACCTCGCCACCGTCTTCACCCGCTGCGTCCCGGCGGGCAGGCTGAGCGGAATGCCGGGCGAGGAGCAGGGCGTGCCGATCACGGTCTGCCGCGATCCCGTCCGCCCGTGGCGCGAGCTGTGGCCGAGCGCGCGTCACTACAGCTGATGCCCGACCCCCGGCCTGGGCATCTGCCGCTGCGGTGAGGCAGGATTACGGTGTGTTGCTGATCGACCTTGCCAGGACCTCCGCGGCCGTCGCCGCGGACTCGGCGCGGCTCGCCAAGATCAGGCATCTCGCCGAGCTGCTCGGCAGGGTGGGAGCGGACGAGGCCGGGATCGCCATCGCGTACCTGTCGGGTGAGCTGCCGCAGCGGCAGATCGGGGTGGGGTGGCGGAGCCTGTCCGACCTCCCCGAGCCGCGTCAGGTCGCCACGGCGACCCTGACCCGGGTCGACGAGCTGCTCGAACGCATCAAGTCCCGGTCCGGCGCCGGTTCGCAGGCCGCGCGGCGTGAGCTGCTGGGCGAGCTGTTCGGCGCCCTCACCCGCCAGGAGCAGTCGTTCATGCACCGGCTGCTGACGGGCGAGCTGCGCCAGGGAGCGCTCAACGGCGTGATGATCGAGGCGATCGCCATGGCCGCGAACGTGCCCGCGGCCGAGGTGCGCCGGGCCCTGACCCTGCGCGGCTCGCTGCCCGCCGTCGGCGCGGCAGCGCTGCGCGGCGGCGTCGCGGAGCTGAAGGCGTTCCATCTGGAGGTCGGGCGTGCGGTGGCGCCGATGCTCGCGCAGAGCGCGCCCAGCGTGACCGCCGCTCTGGAGAAGGCCGGCGTCCCTGCCGCGGTGGAGTGGAAGCTCGACGGCGTGCGGGTCCAGGCCCACCGGTCGGGCGACCGGGTCGCCGTCTTCACCCGCACGCTCGACGACATCACCGCCCAGGTCCCCGAACTGGTGGAGGCCGTGCTCGGCCTGCCCGGGACCGATCTCGTGCTCGACGGCGAGGTCATCGCCCTGCGCCCGGACGGCCGCCCCGAGCCGTTCCAGGTCACCTCGGGCCGGGTGGCCAGCAGGACCGACGTGGCGTCGCTGCGCGCGACCGTGCCACTGACCGTCTTCTTCTTCGACGCCCTGCGCGTGGGCGGCGCCGACCTGCTCGACCTGCCCGACGAGGAGCGGCACGCCGCGCTGGAGGCCGCGGTCCCGGCCGGGCTGATCACGCCTCGGCTCGTCACCGCCGACGCCGACGAGGCCGAGGCGTTCTTCGGCGACGCCGTGCGGCGGGGCCACGAGGGCGTCGTGGTGAAGTCGCTGCGCACGCCGTACGCCGCCGGCCGGCGGGGGGCGGGCTGGATCAAGGTCAAACCGCGGCACACGCTCGACCTGGTCGTGCTGGCCGCCGAGTGGGGCAGCGGGCGGCGCCGAGGCTGGCTGTCCAACCTGCATCTCGGCGCCTTTGACCCGGAGACCGGCGGCTTCGTGATGCTCGGCAAGACGTTCAAGGGCCTCACCGACGAGCTGCTGACCTGGCAGACCGAGCAGTTCCTGCGACTGGCGGAGGGGCCGGCGGACGACTACGTCGTCACGCTCAGGCCCGCGCTGGTCGTGGAGATCGCCTTCGACGGCGTGCAGCGGTCGAGCCGCTACCCCGGCGGCATGGCGCTGCGGTTCGCGCGGGTGCTGCGCTACCGGCCCGACAAGCGGCCCGAGGAGGCCGACACCGTGACCGCGGTCCGCGCGCTCATGCCCTGACCGGACGCCCCGCTCCGGACGTCACTTCACGAGACGGATGGTCAGCGGGTAGCGGAACTCGGTGCCGGCGAGTGCCGACACCCCGCCGACGACGCACAGGGCCAGTCCGACGACCCAGACGACCGGCACCAGGACGAGCCCGACGACGGTGAGCGGCAGCAGCACGGTCGCCCCCAGCACGGTGAGGTGGAAGTTCAGCGACTCCACCGCGTGCCTCCTGACGTAGGGGGACGTCCGTCCCGCGGTCACCATCATCAGCAGCGGGCCGATGATGAACAACCCCAGCAGCCCGAACACGTGCGAGGCCGCCGCCCCGACCCGGTCTCCCCCGTCAGGGGCCGCGGCCGCGCGGTACGACGGCGGCCGGGGGACGTAGGCCGGTCGGGTCCCGTACAGGTCGTTCATGATGGGCACGAGGTCGGCGTGCGTGCGCGCGGTCATCGCCAGATGCAGGCGCTCGTCCATCTCGTGCTTGTCGAGCCTGCCCTCGGCGTAGGCCGCCTTGACGTGCTCGACCACCTGTTCCCGATCCTGGTTGGTGACGCGCAACTGAGGATGTGGCATGGGGGCACGGCCCTGCCAGGGTGGTGTCACTGCCGTGGGCATCACTCATCGCCTTCCGTCACGTCGGCTGCTCGGCTCTCTTCGAGTCTGCCTCCATCTTGTGCCGGTTACGTGCCCGGCGGCATCAGGGACATCCCCGACATCGCCCCGAGACCGTTCCCTTAACGTCATCGTGATCCCCGGCGATGTATACAAGCACTATGAGATGGCGAGATCGCTATGGGCTCCGGCGGCGACGGGGCGCCCGCGTGGCCAAGTTCGACCGCGAGGCGACCGACGCCGACATCGAGACCCTCATCGAGTTCGCCAAGACGCGGCGCGGCGTCGAGTTCTACGTCGAGCCCGAGACCTTCGCGACCGACACCACCGCGGTGGCCGTCGCGCACGACGGGGAGTGGACCCGTCGCCGTGTCGGGTCTCCCACGGTGATCGCGAAGGTCGCCAGGGACCTCGCTCTCCCGGTCTACGACGTGCAGCTCACCGGTTACCCCGCCCGGATGCGTGCCTACAACGAGCGCCGCCGGGCTCAGGACGGCGACCCGGTCTGACGGCCGCGCCGCACCGCCGCCGGTGCCGGCCCGGGCAAATCCCGGGCCAGCAGTGCGCGCAGCGGCGCGAGCCAGATCGCCCGGGGACGGCCCATCTCGTCGTCGAGTTCCTCCGGCGTCGGCATGCGGTCGCGGAGCATGGCGGGAGACATCATGTACGTCAGGGCCTGCCGGAGCAGGAGCGCCATCGAGTAGCCGGGGTCGGCGGCGAGCGCCCGCTCCAGCGCCATCCCGGCGAGTGCGCACTCCCCCCGATGCCACGCGGCGGCCGCCAGCAGTGAGGCCGCGGGCGCGGCGTGGCCCGGTTCCAGGCGGCGGGTGAGGTCGCGCCACAACGCGATGTGCGCGTCACGGTCGTCGACCAACGCCCACGCCTCGTCCCGCACCCTGACCACGGCGAGGTCGAGCCCCAGCCGGGCGGCGCCGTCGTCGTCCAGCCGGCCCCCGGAGTCGTACAGGCCGAGGGCGGTGCGCACCCGTGCCAGCCCTTCGGCCACGAACCGCGCCGCCAGTTCGTCCGCGGCGGGTTCCCCGGGCTCCGGCAACGCCCGCAGATCGGCCATCACGCGGAGGGTGGCCTCCCGCATCACCACACCACCGCACCGCTGGACCGATCGCCGCAGGCTGCCCCGGTCGGGCAGGGCGACCAGCCCGTGCATCACGGCCTCCGCGGTGACACGGCTGCGCTCGGTGTCGTACGGCGTGCCCTCCGCGGGACAGCAGGTCGCGCTGCCGCAGGAGTAGGACCAGTAGCGCCCGCCTTCGGCCCGGAGACTCTCGGTCACCCCGATGCCCTCGGCACGCAGCAGCCGCGTCACCGTGTCGACGGCAGGGGTCACCGTGGCGCCGGGGCCGTATCCGATGACGAACACGGCCGTCACCGCCTCGCGGCGCAGCAGCGAGACCAGCCGGTCGAGGTCCTCGGCGGCGGCCGGCAGGTCCCAGCGCGTCGTCAGCCGCACCTCGGAACCGGCGAAGCCGGTCACGACGAGGCTGTCGGCGGGATGGAACCCGACGAGATAGGGCACGGCGGCGAGAATGTCCGCCGGCGAGGAGAGCACGAGCTTCGGAATCGTCATGGCCGCAAGCCTCGCCGGACGACCGCGCCCCCAGGAGGACCGAAGCGCGTTCTGGGGACAGCCGTCCTCCTGTGGACAACCGGACGACCGGGCTGCCCGGCTGCCCGGCAGCCCGGCAGCCGGAAAACCGGGCAGCCGGAAAACCGTTGGCACCGGACAGAGCGCCCGGCCTACACTCGGCACCATGTCTCTGCCCCGGATCTCCTAGCTCGGACACCCGCTTTCACGCCACCCGTGTGTCCTTGAGCTTCTCCGGAGCGTCATCCTATGATCACCCTTCGCGGTGTCGACGTGCGCGTCGGCGCCCGTCTCCTGCTGTCCGACGTCACCGCCCACGTCTCTCCCGGCGACCGCGTCGGCCTGGTCGGCCGCAACGGCGCGGGCAAGACCACCCTGCTGAAGACCCTGGCCGGCGAACTGCGACCGGCCGCGGGCACCGTCACCCGCACCGGCCCGGTCGGCTATCTCCCGCAGGATCCCGCGGCGGCCGATCCGTCCCTCACCGTCGCCGCCCGCATCCTGTCGGCCCGGGGCCTCGACGAGGCCGAGCGCGCGCTGCGGTCCGCAGAAGCGGCCATGGCCGACCCCGCCCTGCGAGAGCAGGCGATGCGGCGGTACGTCCGGGCCGAGGCGGAGTTCGAGGCCCGCGGCGGGTACGCCGCGCAGGCCGAGGCCGCCCGCATCGCCGCCGGGCTCGGCCTGCCCGAACGGGTCATGACCCAGCCGGTCGGCACCCTGTCCGGCGGGCAGCGCCGCCGGGTCGAACTCGCCCGCATCCTGTTCGCCGGGCACGGCACGCTGCTGCTCGACGAGCCCACCAACCACCTCGACGCCGACTCGGTCGCCTGGCTGCGGTCGTTCCTCGCCGGCCGCACCGGCGGGCTGGTCCTGATCAGCCACGACACCGGACTCCTGGACGACACCGTGAACAGGATCTGGCATCTCGACCCCGGCCGGGCCGCGCTGGAGGTGCACAACACCGGCTGGCGCACCTATCTGGCCGACCGCGACGCCGCCGAGCGCGGGCGCGCCCGGCAGCGGGCGGTCGCCGAGCGCAAGGCCGCCGCGCTGCACGCGCAGGCCGACAGGATGCGCGCCGGCAAGTCGACGGCCGCGCGGGCCAAGGAGATGGCGCGGCGGGCCGACCGCATGCTGGCCGAGGCGGCGCCGGCCCGCCGCGCCGAGAAGGTCGCCCGCATCCGGCTGCCCGAGCCCGCCCCCTGCGGCCGTACCCCGCTGGGCGCGATCAGCCTCACCAAGGCGTACGGCGACCTGCGGGTGCTCGCCGGTGTCGACCTGGCGGTGGACCGGGGCAGCCGGCTCGTCGTCCTCGGTCTCAACGGCGCGGGCAAGACCACCCTGCTGCGGATCCTCGCCGGGCGGGAACGCCCCGACTCGGGCCGCGTGGTGCACGGGCCCGGTCTGCGCCTGGGCTACTTCGCGCAGGAGCACGACACGCTCGACCCGGCGCGCACCGTCGCCCAGAATCTCGCCGCCGCCGCGCCGCACCTGGGCGACGGCGAGGCGCGCCGCATCCTCGGCTCGTTCCTGTTCGGCGGGGACGACGCGGCCAAGCCCGCCGGTGTGCTGTCGGGCGGCGAGAAGACCCGCCTGGCGCTGGCCACCCTGGTCAGCTCGCGGGCCAACGTCCTGCTGCTCGACGAGCCGACCAACAATCTCGACCCGGCGTCGCGGGACGAGGTGCTGGCCGCGGTCGCCTCCTACCAGGGCACCGTCGTGATGGTCACCCACGACGAGGCCGCCGTGGACGCCCTGCGCCCCGACCGCGTCCTGCTGCTGCCCGACGGGGTCGAGGACATGTGGAACGCCGGCTACGCCGGTCTCGTGTCCTTGGCCTGACCTTCCGGTACGGCCGCCGGCGCCATACGCATGCGGACGAGCATGGCGGCGCCGGCGACCGCGCCGGGCATCGCGACGACGCTGACGAGCGGCACCATGAACGCGAGGAAGAGCGGCACGCCGAACCCGAGCGTGGCGGACATGTTCGACCTGAGCAGGGCGAAGCGCTCCTTGCGCCGCAGGCCCCGCCGTTCCATCGCCAGGGCGGTCAGCTCGACCGTGAGGAAGAACCCGGAGACTAACGCCCCCACCACGGGCACCACGGTCTGCCCGACGACCGGCACGAAACCGAGCACGAACAACGGCACCGTGAACAGCAGGACGTACCAGAGCGTGACGAGACTGTCGCGGATCGACCGGAACAGGGACGACCAGAAGGGCTGGTCGCCGCCGGGAAGACCGCCGCAATCCTCCTCGACCTTCTCCGACAGCTTCTCGTAGAACGGGTCGCCGATGACGAGCGTGACGGCGGTGAACGTCAGCACGGCGAGCGCGAGACCCACCACGAAGATCATCACGCCGACCAGCGTGCGGAACGTGTCGCGCCAGCCCCAGTCGTCCGCGAAGGGCGTCGCCCAGGCCGCCACGTCGGTGGCGTGCGTGCCCAGCCAGACCAGCGCCAGGGCGTAGAGCACCAACGCGATCAGAGCCGGGATCAACCCGAACAACCACCAGCGGGGATGCCGGGCGACCCACCCGAGACCCCGGAAGCAGAACCCGATTCCCTCGGCGAAACCGCCGACGCCGCGCCGTCCGGCGGGCCGCCCGATGCCACTCATGGCGGGCAGGCTAGCGCCACAAGGTCGTCACCGGCACGTCCAGATCGGCGAAAAGGCGGCGAAGCAGGGGCAGCGAGATGCCGAGCACGTTGCCGTGGTCGCCCTCGATGCCCTCCACGAACCAGCCGCCCAGGCCGTCGAGCGTGAACGCCCCCGCCACGCGCAGCGGCTCCCCGCTGGCGACGTACGTCTCGATCTCCTCGTCGGACGGCGTGCCGAACCGCACCACGGTCGCCGCCACCTCGGACACCCCGCGGCCCCCGGCCACGTCGACCACGCTGTGCCCGGTCAGCAGCCGGCCGGTCCTGCCCCGCATCATGTGCCAGCGGCGCACCGCCTCCTCGGGCGTCCCCGGCTTGCCGTACGCGACGCCGTCGAGTTCGAGCACCGAGTCGCAGCCGATCACGATGCCGTCGCCGAGCGTCCCGGCGACCGCGTCCGCCTTGGCCACGGCCAGTTTCAGGCACAGCTCCTCGGGCGTCCCGGCCGTGATCGCGTCCTCGTCGACCCCGCTGACGATCACTTTCGGATCGAGCCCGGCCGCCCGCAGCACGCCGAGGCGGGCGGGCGAAGCGGAGGCGAGTATCAGATCCGTCACACGGTGAAGCCTAGTCGCTTCTACTATGTCTGGCGTTTGCCTATCAAAGACGGGGGAGCCGGTGTCAAAACCCACGGTCAAGGAGCGCCTGAGCTACTGGTTCGACAACACGATGGCCAGGGGCACGGCCGCCCTGATCGGCTGGCTGGCCATGGTGTCGCTGGGGCTCATCGTGGTGGTCGGCGCGCTGACGATGTGGCTGACCCCCGACGAGGCGCTCAAGTACCACGGCTGGCCGGGCGTGCTGTGGCTCGCGCTCATGCACGCGCTGAGCCCGGGGAAGATCGCCGGGGACGCCGGGACGGCGCCCTTCCTCGCCATCATGCTGGGTGCGTCCCTGGGGGGCATCTTCATCGTCAGCATCCTCGTGGGCGTGCTCTCCGCCGGCCTGCGCGGCAAGATCGAGGAGCTGCGCAAGGGCCGCTCGCGCGTCATCGAGAGCGGCCACACCGTCATCCTCGGCTGGTCCGAGCAGCTCTACACGATCGTCTCCGAGCTGGTGAAGGCGCACTCCAGCCAGCACGGCTCGGTCATCGCGATCCTGGCCGACAAGGACAAGCCGGCCATGGAGGACGCCATCCGGGCGCGGGTGGGCGACACCGGCAGGACGCGGCTGGTCTGCCGCACCGGCCGGCCCACCGAGCCGACCGACCTCGACCTGCTGAGCCTTAACACGGCGCGCACGATCGTGGTGCTGTCCCCCGAGAAGGACGACCCGGACGCGCACGTCATCAAGACCCTGCTCGCGCTGGCGAAGCGGGCCGGCGACCACCCTCCCGTGGTCGCCGCCATCGCCTCCTCGCGCAACATGGCCGCCGCCCGGCTGGCCGGCGGGCCGGGCGTCCACCTGGTCGACAGCGACGACATCGCCGCCCGGCTGATCGTGCAGTCGTCCCGCCAGTCCGGCATGTCCGTCGTCTGCATGGACCTGCTGAACTTCGACGGCGGCGAGATCTACCTGCGCCGCGACCCCTCCCTCGCCGGCCGGTCGTACGCGCAGGCCCTCGACGCGTACGCGACCGCGACCGTCCTCGGCCTGCGCACGTCCGCCGGCGTGGCGCTGAACCCGCCGCGGCACACGGCGATCGGGACCTCCGACGAGCTCGTCGTGCTCGCCCAGGACGACTCGCTCATCCGCCTGGCGAACGGCACCGCGCCCGCCGACGAACGGCACATCGTGCCTCCTCGCGCCCCGGAGAGGGCCGCGGAGCGGACGCTGATGCTCGGCTGGAACGGCCGCGCCGCACGGATCATCCGCTACCTGGACGGCTACGTGACCCCCGGCTCGGTGCTCGACGTCGCGAGCGACCATCCCGGCGCCAGGGCCGGTCTGGCGGGCCTCGCCAACCTCACGGTGAACGTCAAGGAGTGCGACGCCACCGACAGGTACGCCCTGGAGTCCCTCGGCGTCGGCGTCTACCAGCACGTCATCGTGCTCTCCGACGACCGGCACGACCCGCATCACGCCGACACCCGCACGCTGATGACGCTGCTGCAGCTCCGCGACATGCAGGCGACCCTCGGCGAGAAGTACTCGATCGTGAGCGAGATGCACGACGAGAACAACCGCTCGCTCGCCGAGGTCACCGAGGCCGACGACATCGTGATCAGCGACACGGTGATCGGCCTGCTGCTCGCGCAACTCGCCGAGAATCCGCACCTCGCCGAGGTCTTCGGGCAGCTGTTCGACTCCGCGGGCTCGGAGGTCTACCCGCGGCCCGTGCGGGACTACGTGACCACCGGCGTGCCCGTCGCCTTCCGCACGATCGTGGAGTCGGCCCTGCGGCGCGGCGAGACCGCGATCGGCTACCGCCTGGCGGCGAACGTCGGCGAGCCGCCCCACTACGGCATCGTGCTCAACCCCGACCGGTCGCGTACCGTGGCGTTCGCCCCGGACGACGCCGTGATCGTTCTCGCCGAGCACTGAGCCGGGGCGTCCGTGCGCGCCGGCGCGGGCTCACTCGCCGAGACCGGCCCTGCGGGCACGTACGACGGCCTGCGCCCGGTCGGCCACCTGGAGCTTGGCGAAGACGGACGTCAGGTGGTTCTTCACGGTCTTCTGGCTGAGGAACAGGGCGCGGGCGATCTCCGCGTTCGACTTGCCGGACGCGAGCAGGTCGAGGATCTCCCGCTCCCTGGCGGTCAGCTCGGGGAACGGCGTGACGTCCGGGCCCGACGCCAGGAACCTGCGGATGCGCCGGGCCACGGCGGGGCCGTACACGGCCTCGCCCCTGGCGACCGCATGCACGGCGGCGATGAACTCCGCCCCGCCCGTGCCCTTGAGCACGTAGCCGCGCGCGCCCGCGCGCAGGGCGGCGAACACCGACGCGTCGTCCTCGCTCATCGTCAGCACGAGCACGCCGAGGCCGGGATCGCGGTCGACCAGCCGGCGGGTGGCATCGAGGCCCGAGGTGCCCGGCATCACCAGGTCCATCACGACCACGTCGGGCCGCAGCGACAGGGCGAGGGCGACGGCCTCCTCCCCGTCTCCCGCCTCGCCCACCACCTCGGCCCCGCCGACCTGTTCGAGCAGCGCCCGCAGGCCGTGCCGCAGCAGCGGGTGATCGTCCACCAGCAACACCCGCACCGGCTCGGTCTCCGTCACAGCGGCAGCACCGCCTCCACCGTCGTGCCCGCCCCGGAGGCGGACGTCCTGCGCAACACGCCGCCGAGCTCGGCGGCACGCTCCCTCATGCTGCCCGATCCCACGCCCTCGACGAGCGGCTCGGGCAGCCCCCGGCCGTCGTCGCGGACCCGCAGGACCAGCCCGTCCCGTTCGATCCGGACGACGATCTCGATGCTCCGGGCCCCCGCGTGGCGCAGCGCGTTGGCCAGCGCCTCCTGGGCGATGCGGTAGGCCGCCACCTCGACGGCGGCGGGCAGTTCGGGCAGCGGCTCCGGCACCCGGACCGTGACCGCGGGGCCGCCCTCCGCGGTCTCCCCCGTGTCCAGGGCCAGGTCCTCAAGGGCCGCGGCCAGCCCGAGCTCGTCCAGCGCCGGCGGGCGCAGGTCGTGGACGATCCTCCGCACGTCGCCGACGAGGCCCTGGACGAGCTGCCCGACCTCCGACAGCGACGACCGCACGGCCGGCGACACGCCCGCGGCGGTGGCCTCGATCACGTCGAGCCGTACGCCGATGGCGGCCAGGCCGGGACCGAGACCGTCGTGGAGGTCACGGCGGAGCCTGCGCCGTTCCTCCTCCCTGGCGATGACCAGCCGCTCCCGCGACGTCTGCACCTCCCTGGCGAGCCGCACGGCGGCGAGGGCGACGGCGAGCTGGCGGGCGAGATCGTCGAGCACGGCCAGGTCGGCCGCCGACAGGGCTTCGCCCGGCGAACGGGGAGCCGCGCGCAGCTCCCCCTCCACACGCCCGCCCACCACGAGCGGCAGCCGTACGCCGTCGCCGGGGACGCCGCCCTCGGCGCACACCGGCGTGCCGTCGGCGGCGAGCACGGCGACCGCGGGCAGCCGCAGCGTGTGCGCCACCGTCTCGGCCGCGCGGTCGAGCAGCCGCGTCGGGTCGGCCGACGACTCCAGGCGCTGGCCGAGCAGGGACAGCGCGGCGGCCGGGTCACCCCGGTTGCCGAACAGCAGACGGCCGACGGCCCGCTGCGCGGCG